>JBGPFT010000052.1:0-9593 GCA_041483475.1 Fibrobacteria bacterium
CGCCGCCCGCGATCGCGCCGGTTCCCGGGGAAGCGGGGCGCATGTGAACCTTGGCGGCGCCGAAAATGGCGTCGATTTCGTGGCAAATAGTCTTGTTGCGGAGAATCACGTCCACAACGTTCTTGTGGGCGCTCTCGGTGGCCTTGCGGATGGCTTCGGCTACTTCGTTGGCCTTGCCCGAACCGATGCCCACGCGGCCATTGCCGTTGCCCACCACCACGATGGAATTGAAGCTGAAGCGGCGCCCGCCCTTCACCACCTTGGCGCAGCGGTTGATCGCGACCACTTTTTCCTGGAATTCGGTCTTGTTCTCGGTTTCCGCCGTCGAACCTCTTGGATTAAAATTCAAGTCCACCCTCCCGCGCAGCCTCGGCCACAGCCTTTACCCGTCCATGATAGAGATATCCCCCGCGGTCGAACACCACGCGCTTGATGCCTTTTTCCAAAGCCCGTTTGGCCGTGAGCCGGCCTACTTCCTTGGAAACTTCCAGCTTGGCCTTCTCTTCCCCGAGCTTGCGGATCTCCGGAGCCAGCGAGGAAACCTGGATCAGGGAACGACCGTTTTGATCGTCGACGATCTGGGCGTAAACATGGTTGAGGCTGCGGCGCACGCACAGGCGGGGACGCTCGGCGCTGCCGGCCACGCGCTTGCGAATCCGCTCATGGCGGGCGCGGCGCGTTTTTCTGCGGACTTTGGATTTATCGGCGAACATATCAGGTCTTCTTCACTTCCTTCTGGATGACTTGTTCATTCAGATAGCGCACGCCCTTGCCCTTGTAAGGCTCGGGCGGTTTGAACCCGCGCAAGACGGCCGCCACCTGACCTACTTGCTGGCGATCGGCGCCTTCCACGACGAGTTTCACGTTCTGATCCACCTTGACGGTAACCCCGGCCGGAGGAGTGTAGGCGATGGGGTGGGATAAGCCGAGCATCAGGCTCAATCCTTTGCCCTTCTGTTCACCCCGGTATCCGACCCCGCGAATCTCGAGTTCCTTGATCCACCCTTTGCTCACGCCCGCGATGACATTGTGCAGCAAAGCGCGTGAAGTTCCATGCAACGCCTTGTCGCTCTTGGATTCCGAAGGGCGCTTGAGTACGAGCGCGTCGCCTTCCTTGGCAATGGAGATGCGCTCATGCAAAGTGTAGGCGAGCTTGCCTTTGGGCCCTTCCGCCTGCACGGTGCGGCCCTGGACGTTCACCTTGACGCCGGCGGGGATTTTGATGGGAGCTTTTCCGATTCTGGACATGGTTTTTCCCGAATTTCTACCAAACTTTGCAAAGGACTTCGCCGCCCACGCGTTGTTGGCGGCATTCGACGTCGGTCATGACGCCCTTGGATGTCGAAACGATGGCGATGCCCAGGCCGTTCTTGACCTTGGGGAGCCGGTTGGCCCCGGAATAGGTGCGCCCGCCGGGGGAACTCACCCGCACCAAACCCTGAATGGCCGGCTCACCTTCCGTGTACCGGAGCAGCACCTTCATCCAACCCTGCTTGCCGTCGTCGAGGATTACGAACTTCTCCACGAAGTTCTGCCGGACCAAAATTTTGGCGATCTCGCGGCGCAATTTGGACGCCGGCATCTCCGCCACCCGTTTCCCCGCCTGAGCGGCGTTGCGGATGCGCGTGAGCATGTCGCTGATGGAATCGTTAACTCGGCTCATGTCATCTCTTCCTTCTTTTCCCTTTTTACCACGACGCCTTGGTGACGCCGGGGATGTCGCCCAAGAGGGCCAGTTCCCGAAAACAGATGCGGCACAGCCCGAACTTGCGCATGAAGGCGCGGGCCCGACCGCAGCGGCGGCAGCGGTGGTAGAAGCGCACCCGGAATTTGGGCGTTCGCTTCTGTTTTTCGATCATGCAACGCTTGGCCATGCTATTCCTCTTTTTTCTTTGTGTCCGTTTCGGCTACCTTCCGGAACGGCATTCCCAGGGCGGTCAGCAGCGCCCTGCAACCCTCGTCATCCTTGGCGCTGGTCACCAAGGTGACGTCCATTCCCAGCACCTGGCTGATCTTGTCGTAGCTCACCTCGAGAAAAATGATGAGTTCCTTGATCCCGAAGGTGTAATTGCCCAGACCGTCGAAACCGCGGCGCGGAATGCCCCGGAAATCGCGTACGCGCGGGAGGGCGATGGATATCAGCCGCTCCAGGAACTCCCACATGCGGTCGCCGTGCAAGGTGACCTTGGCGCCGATGGGCATGTTGTCCTTGATCTTGAAATTCGAAATGGCCTTCTTGGCTCGCGTCGTCACGGCCTTTTGGCCCGTAATGCCGGTCAATGTGCCCACGGCCTCTTCGATGAGGCGCTGATTCCCCGAAGCCTCACCCACGCCCATGTTGAGCACGATTTTCTCGAGGCGCGGAACTTCCATGGGATTCCTGAGCCCGAGCTCCTTCACCAGGCCGGGGACCACTTCCTTGCGGTATTTTTCCTTGAGTGTCGCCATAATCACGCCCGCCTAGTCGACGGCCTTTCCGGTCTTTTTTTCCATCCGCACCCGTCTTCCCTCAACTTCGCCGCGGACGATTTTCACGGGTTCGTTGGCTTTGTTGAGAAACATGAGGTTCGATGCATGGACGGTGAGTTCCTTGTCCACGATCCCACCTTTCTGATCCTTCTGGCTGGGCTTTTGATGTTTCTTGGCGAAGTTTACGCCCTCGACCGTGACGCGGTTCTTATCCCGGAACACGCGCAGAATCCGTCCCGTTTTCCCCACGGCCTTGCCGGAGATGACCTTGACCATGTCGTTCTTCTTAAGCAGGGACGACATCTTACACCACTTCCGGGGCCAGCGAAACGATTTTCATGAATTGCCGCTCGCGCAGCTCGCGGGCCACCGGCCCGAAGATGCGGGACCCCTTGGGCTCCTTGGCCTCGTTGACGATGACCACGGCGTTGTCCCCGAAACGGATGGCGGATCCATCCTTGCGCTTGACCTCTCGGACGGTGCGCACCACCACGGCGCGCTGGACGCTGCCCTTCTTGACCTGGCTGGTGGGCGTAGCATCCTTCACGGACACCACGATGATGTCGCCCAAGGAGGCGTAACGGCGGCGCGTGCCGCCCAGCACCTTGACGCACATCACCTTTTTGGCGCCCGAGTTGTCGGCCACGTTGAGCCGGGTCTGTTGCTGGATCATCGCGGTCTCCCGTTACTTCTTCCGTTCCACGACGCGGAGAAGGCGCCAACGCTTGCTCTTGCTTAAGGGGCGGGTCTCGGCGATCTCGACGGTGTCGCCCTCGTTCGCCTCTTCCTTTTCGTCATGCGCTTTGAATTTGGCGGTGTTGTGAATCGTCTTGCCGTACAAGGGGTGCGACTTGCGGTTGATCACGGCCACGGTGATGGTCTTGTCCATCTTGTCGCTGACCACGATCCCGGTGCGCACCTTGCGGCGATTCGTCCGTTCCGTCTCCATAATGCCTTTCGCATCCGCCTCAGGCGGATTTCTTTTCCTTCTCGTGCAATACGGTCTTGGACCGGGCGATATCCCGCCGCAAACCTCGGAGGCCGGCGGTATTCTCCAGCTTCCCCATGGTTGCCTGCATGCGGCCCGTAAAGAGCTGGGATTCCATCTCTTTAATCTTGGCGGCCAAGGTGTCTGCTGCCATTTCCCGGTATTCCGCGGGCTTAGCCATTTGCGTCCACCTCCACGATCTTGCACCGGATGGGGAGCTTCTGCGCAGCGACTTTCAGGGCGCCCACCGCCGACTCGCGATCCACGCCGCCCATCTCGAACATCACGCGTCCCGCCAGCACCACGGCCACCCACCCTTCCACGTTGCCCTTGCCGGATCCCATGCGGGTTTCGGCCGGTTTCTTGGTGAAGGGCTTGTCGGGGAAAATCCGGATCCACACTTTTCCGCCGCGCTTGATCTTGCGGGTCATGGCCACGCGGGCCGCCTCGATTTGGCGGTTCGTGACCCATGCGGATTCCAGCGCTTGCAGCCCGAATTCCCCGAAAGCCAAGGTCGTGCCTCGCGGAGCCGTGCCCTTCATCTTGCCCTTCTGGGTCTTGCGCCATTTCACCTTCTTGGGGCTGAGCATCAGGTCGCTCTCTCCCCTTCATGCGAGGCCATCATCTCGTCCTTCTTCAGGATTTCGCCCTTGAAGATCCACACTTTGATCCCGATGGTCCCATAGGTGGTTTCGGCGCGGGCCTGGGCATAATCGATGTCGGCGCGCAGGGTTTGCAAAGGGATTCTCCCTTCGCGGGTTTTCTCCACCCGGGCGATTTCCGCGCCGCCCAAGCGGCCGCCGCATTGGATTTTGATGCCTTGGGCCCCGAGGCGCATGGCTGACGCCACCGCCTTCTTCATGGCGCGGCGGAAGGCCACGCGCTTTTCGAGCTGCCGGGCGATGTTCTCGGCCACGAGTTGAGCATCGATTTCAGGACGCTTGATCTCGCGGATGTTGATGTAAATCTCCTTGCCGGTGAGATGCTGCAGCTCGCCGCGCAAACGCTCCACCTCCTCGCCCTTCTTGCCGATGACGACGCCGGGGCGGGCGGTGAGGATGCCGATGGTCACTTCCTTCACGGTGCGCTCGATGCTCACGTTGGAAAGGCTGGCATGCCCCAAACGCTTGCGGAGATAACGCCGGATTACCATATCCTCATAGAGGAGATCCGCGAAATTCCTCTCTGCGTACCACCGCGAGTTCCACGTTTTGATGACGCCGAGACGAAATCCAATTGGATGGGTTTTCTGTCCCACTGCTTCCTCCGCTAGTCCGAAACCACTAAAGTGAGGTGGCTAAGTTTTTTTTCGATCTTGAACGCCCGTCCCTGGGCATGGGCCCGGGTGCGCTTGACCAACGGGCCTGCGTCCACGGTGGCGGTCATGACCCTGAGAATCTTGCCCCGCGCCCCGCCCACCTGCTTCACCTGCCAGTTGGCCACCGCGGCCTTCAGCACCTTCTCCACCATGCGCGCGGCCTTCTTGCGTGGGCCGAGGCCGAAGAGTATGGCCGAGGCCGCATCCACGGATTTACCGCGGATCATGTCGGCCACCTGCCGCATGCGGTTGGTGGAGGACCTGAGATACCTGGCTTTTGCGATCGCTTCCATGTTTCAGTCCCTACCGTTTCTTCGAATCCGAAGCCGGGACCGAGGCGGCGGGAGCCGCTCCCGGGGCCGCCGGACCGGCCTTTTCCGCCCGCGAATGCATGCGGAAAATACGGGTCATGGAGAATTCACCGAGTTTATGGCCCACCATGTTTTCGGTGATGAATACGGGCACGAAGGTTTTTCCGTTGTGGATGGCGATGGTTTGGCCCACGAATTCCGGCGTCACGGTGGAGCGGCGGCTCCACGTCTTGATGGCGGCTTTCTTGCCGCCCTTGTCGGCGCCCTGAATTTTCTTCAGCAAGTGGGTGTCCACGAATGCGCCTTTTTTCAATGAACGGGGCATGGGATCACTCCTTGTTCTTGGGACGATGCCGCAGGATGAATCGGTCCGTGCGCTTGTTGTTGCGGGTTTTCTTGCCCTTGGCCTTCTTGCCCCATGGCGAAACCGGATGGCCGCCGCCGGAGGTCTTGCCTTCGCCGCCGCCCATGGGGTGATCGACGGGGTTCATGGCCACGCCGCGCACCTTGGGCCTCTTGCCGAGCCAGCGCGACCGGCCGGCCGAACCGCTCACGACCTTGAGGTGATCGGCGTTTCCGACCCGGCCGATGACGGCCCGGCACTCCGTCCGCACCAAGCGGATTTCCCCGGAAGGCAGTTTCAGATGGGCGTATTCGCCCTCGCGGGCCACGATTTCGGCCTGAGTTCCCGCCGCGCGGCAAAGCTGGCCTCCCTTTCCGGGACGGATCTCGATGTTGTGGACGAAGGTGTTGATCGGCAAGGCGGATAAGGGGAGCATGTTCCCCGGTTCCAAGGCGGCGTTATCCTTGGCGATGATGCTTGTACCCGTCTTGAGGCCTTCCGGCGCCACGATATAGCGGCGTTGTCCGTCCTGGTAGCGCACCAAGGCGATATAGGCGGTGCGGTTCGGATCGTACTCAATCGTCTCCACTACCGCCGGCATCCCGTTGCGCTCGCGGCGGAAATCGATGGTCCGATAGCGGCGCTTATGGCCGGCGCCACGGCGGCGCATGGTGATGATGCCCCGGTTGTTGCGGCCGGCGTGCTCCTTACGGCCCTCGGTGAGGGGTTTGTAGGGTTTGTCGGTAGTCAACTCCGCGAAATCCGGCGTTTGTTTATAACGCTGGGTTTCCGTGAGCGGGCGAAAAGATTTCAAAGGCATGGCGACATTTCTCCGTGCGGCTCTATTCAAGTTCCTTGATGACATCCCCCTGTTGGAGGCGGATAACCGCCTTCTTCCAGGCGGGGCGCCGTCCGGGAACGCCGCGAACCGATTTGATCTTTCCCTGCGCATTGAGGGTGTTCACCGACAGAACCTTGACCTGGAAACGATTTTCAACGGCCTTCTTGATCTCGGCCTTATTGCTTGAGGGCAAAACCCGGAACACGTATTGGTTGGCGGAAGCGCGGCGCTGAATGGCTTTTTCCGAGAGCAAGGGGAAGGAAAGCACGTCTTTCAAGGGTTTCATCGCGTCTCCCTCAGCTCCGCGCCTCGACCAGCGATTTCAACGCCGAGGCGGTGAAGATCACGTTGTCGGAGTTGAGCAATCCGTAGGTATGCACGTCGTGCACGCGCTCCACCTTGGTGTCGGGCAGGTTGCGCGCGGCCAGCAATAAATCCCGTTCCGGTTTTTCCACCACGATCAGGTTCCGGCCTTCCGGGAGCTGCGCGTTTTTCAACACGCCGGCGAGTTGCTGGGTCTTGGGGGCGGAAATGCCGATGCCTTCGAACACATGCACCCGGTTTTCGCGCGCCTTGAGGCTCAAAGCTGAAACGAAAGCCTTTTGTTTCTGCTTCCGATTGAAATCCTTGGTGTACTTATGCGGGAGTGGGCCGTGGGCCTTGCCTCCGCGGGACCAATTGGGAGCCGTATTGGATCCCTGGCGCGCCTGGCCCGTACCCTTTTGCTTCCATGGTTTCCGGCCGCCGCCCGAAACCTCGGAGCGGTTCTTGGTTTTGTGGGTGCCCTGGCGTTGATTCGCCAGGTACACGTACACGGCCTGGAACATGATGGGCTCGCTCACTTCCTGGTCGAAGTGGGAGGAAGGGAGATCGATCTCCTGCTTGTAGACGCCATCGGAAGCGTGCAGTTTCGCCTTAGTCATTTCTGCTTCCTCACGATGACCTTGCCGTTTGTCGCGCCCGGCACGGCGCCTTTTAAGAAGATGAGGTGGTTTTCAGCGTCCACCTTTACGACTTCGAGGTTCTTGTAGGTCTTGCGATCCACACCCATGTGGCCGCCCAATTTCTTGCCCGGGAAAACACGGCCTGGAAAGGTGTGGGCGCCCAGCGAACCGGGAGCCCGGACGTTTTGGGATCCGTGGGCTGACGGACCGCGACTGAACTTGTGGCGTTTGATCGTGCCGGCAAAGCCCCGCCCCTTGCTGGTTCCAATCACCGTGACTTTTTTCTGGTCATTGAATATGGAGACGTCGTATTGCTTTCCCACTTCCCAACCGGCGAGATCGTCGAGGCGGAACTCCCCCACGTACCTGCCGGGAGCCGCCCCGGATTTCCGGAATTGGCCCAGTTCGGGCTTGGTCAAATGCTTTTCCTTCTTGGTTCCGGCGCTTACCTGGATAGCCTGATAGCCGTCTTTTTCCTTCGTTTTCACGGCCAATACCGTGGCGGGAAGCGTTTCCACGACGGTGACCGCGACGGGTTCGCCCGTCGCGCCGAAGATCTGGGTCATTCCCAGTTTTTTCCCAATGAGGCCCAGCATGCTCACGCCTTGATTTCCACTTCCACGCCTGCGGGAAGATCCAGCTTCATCAAGGAATCGATGGTTTGCGGGGTGGAATCGAGGATGTCGATGAGGCGTTTGTGGGTACGCATCTCAAACTGTTCCCGCGAGGTCTTGTCGATATGCGGAGAACGGATCACCGTGTAAATGCGCTTCTTGGTCGGCAACGGAATGGGCCCCACTATCTTCGCCCCCGTATTCCGGACGGTGCGAACGATGTCGGCCGTCGACCTGTCGATCATGCGATGGTCGAACGACTTGAGCCGGATTCTGATTCTTTCTCCCGCCACGGCGCAACCCTCTTTGTGTTCCCTAGAATCCCTTTGCCGATTTCATAGAACAGACGGGGCTCGAGGTCCCGTCTACGATCTCGTCTTACTGTATTATTTCCGTTACGACGCCGGCGCCGACGGTTTTGCCGCCCTCGCGGATGGCGAAGCGCAGGTCCTTGGCCATGGCGATGGCCGCTATCAGCTCCACCGTGATGGTTACGTTGTCCCCGGGCATCACCATCTCCACTCCCGACGGCAGCGTCAACGACCCCGTCACGTCCGTCGTCCGGAAGTAGAACTGCGGACGGTATCCGCCGAAAAACGGCGTGTGCCGGCCACCCTCGTCCTTGGAAAGGACGTACACCTCCGCCTTGAACTTGGTATGCGGCGTGATACTCCCCGGCTTGGCCACCACCTGGCCCCGCTCGATGTCCTGCTTCTCCGCTCCGCGCAGAAGCAATCCGATGTTGTCCCCGGCCATCGCATCGTCCAAAAGCTTCCGGAACATCTCCACGCCCGTCACCACGAACTTCTTGTTCTCCCCAAGGCCCACCCGTTCGACCTCTTCGCCCACCTTCACCTTGCCCTGCTCCACGCGACCCGTGGCCACTGTGCCCCGGCCCGTGATGGAAAACACGTCCTCCACGCTCATCAAAAACGGCTTGTCCAAAGCCCGAACCGGCGTGGGGATATAGCTGTCCACCGCTTCCATCAACTTCAGGATGGCCGGCTCGCCAATTTCGCTTTGGTCACCTTCCAGCGCCTTGGTCGCCGAGCCCTTGATGATGGGGATCTTGTCCCCGGGGAACTGGTACTTGGTCAATAAATCCCTTACTTCCGCTTCCACCAAATCCAATAGCTCCTTGTCGTCCACCATGTCCACCTTGTTCATGAACACCACGATGAACGGAACCCCGACCTGGCGGGCCAAAAGGATATGCTCCCGGGTTTGCGGCATGGGGCCGTCCGCAGCCGACACCACCAAAATGGCCCCGTCCATCTGCGCCGCCCCCGTCACCATGTTCTTGATGTAGTCCGCATGGCCCGGGCAGTCCACATGCGCGTAATGCCGGCTCTTGGTCTCGTATTCCACATGCGATGTGTTGATGGTGATGCCGCGTTCGCGTTCCTCGGGGGCGTTGTCTATCTCCCCGTAGCTCTTGGCCGTCGCCAAGCCCGACTTCGACAACACCATGGTGATGGCCGCCGTTAGCGACGTCTTGCCATGGTCCACGTGACCTATCGTCCCTACGTTCACATGCGGCTTCGTCCGCTCAAATTTGGCCTTGGCCATGTGCCGCTCCTCCTTAAGGGATTGCCGCGCCGGAATTAAAATTTTGAAGGCAGAGAAGCATAGCAATTTCTCCATCTCTTGGCATTACTTTTGCCTCCGAGTCCGCACACCCCACCACCCAGCCATAAACCCCAATTCCCCAGGAATGGAGCCCAAATCGGGAATCGAACCCGAGACCTCTTCCTTACCAAGGAAG
>JBGPFT010000053.1:0-9523 GCA_041483475.1 Fibrobacteria bacterium
CGATGAGGAGATCCGCGACCTGCTCCATCTTTCCCTGTTTCTGGGGCTGGGGAACTGGCGGCTGTCGCTGTTCCACACCTATCTCCTCAACGACAAAATCCGGGACGATGTCCGGGTCGGCACCGTCGACTGGAATTGGCGGCTGCCCGGACGCGTGCACCAGGGGCAATTGGCCTGGCATCGCTCTTTGCTCGATGGAAAATTAGACGCCCGAACCCGGTGGAATTGGGAATGGTTTTCCACGCGCTATGTGTACGCCTCGGAACTCAACGGGTTTTCGCGCACGGTGAAACTGGACGAATACCTCGTCCTCGATTTCACCGCCTCCATGCGGGTGAAAACCTTCCTGCTTTATTTCCGGGCTATGAATTTCAACCACGATCGCTACGCCACCGAACCCGGCGTGCATCCGCCGGGCGTGAATTTCAGGTTCGGGATCGATTGGCGATTGTGGAATTAAATTCGGTCGTCTCGGTACGGCCTATGGCCTACTCGACGACCGAAGCTACGCTTGCCGAGTAGTCCCGTCAGGGACGTACCGAGGCAAGCGGAAGCCGCACCGTCACCGTCGTCCCCTCGCCCACCTTGCTTTCCAGCGCGATGGTGCCGCCATGCGCCTCGATGATGCGCCGGCACAGGGAAAGACCCAGTCCGTAACCCGGCATGCGGGAACGGGATCGATCCACGCGGTAGAAGGGCTCGAACACCAGGCGCTGTTCCTCCTCGGGAATTCCGGGGCCGAAGTCGCGAACGGCGATGAGGGCGAATTCCGCGCCGCCCCCGGAGGAAAGAGAAACTTCCACGGGCCTTGCCGCCGATCCCCCGTGCTTCAAGGCGTTTTCGATCAGGTTGCGCAACACGAGTTTGATCCGTTCCGCATCAACCCATGCGACGATGGGAACGTTCGGTCCACGCCAAGATAATCCGGGCGGTTCCGGAAATCCGCCCAAAACCTCGAGGCAAAGATGCGCCAAATCCAAGCACTCCCGCCGAAGCCCGCCCGCACCGCTGCGGAGTCGTTCGGTTTCCAAAAGCTCGCGCACCATTTTCTCCAGCGCGTCCACTTCCTCGCGCAGGCCGTCGGTGGCGGAACCCGGAGCGGACATCTCCAGCTGCACGCGCATGCGCGTCAGCGGGGAGCGCAATTCATGGCTGACGTCGAGCAGCAGCTGATCGCGCGCCCGCAAGCGCTCCTTCAGGCTTTCCGTCATGGCGTTGAAAGAACGCGCCAGCTCCGCCAATTCGTCGCGCCCCCGTTCGGAAATCCGCACGTCGAGATCCCCCGCCTGCACGGCGGCCACGCCTTGGGCCAAGGCGCGCACGGGGAGAAGCAGATGGCGCAGCGCCAACCAAGCTATCATCCATACCAGGGAAAGGATCCCCAGAAACGCGATCCAGTCCCAGGCCCGGCTTTCCATGGGATGGCGCAGTCGCGATTCAAAAACGAAAAGGTATCGATTCCGCGCGGCCACCGCGATCAAATGGCCGGGACGGGCGTGAAGCCGGGTGGAATCGCCCGGCACGCGGGATCGCAATCTTTCCCATACCCCTTCCGAAACTCCCGGCGAGGCCCAGCTCCATCCCGGGCCCTGGATGGCGATGGAAAGGTTCATCTCCCCCGCGAGGCGCAGGGCCAGAACCGTGTCGGGAGGCGCACCGATTTCCTGGGTGAGAAGATCCGCGTAATGCCGAAGATTCCGGTCCGCCGCTTCGCGACCCCCGGCATGCCGGAAATGCCGGTAAAAACCGCCGACGACGAGGTGGGTCAACAGGCCGGTGAAAAGCAGGATGGCGAAGAGCTTGAAGAACAGGGAATGGCGGCCGCGCCCCTTAACCATCCGATTCCCCCAGGAAGAGATAGCCCGCCCCGCGCACGGTTTTCAGCCAGCGCGGCTGCTGCGGATCGTCGCCCAATTTCTGCCGCAGGCGGCTGATCAAAACATCGAGCGATCGGTTGAGCGGCTCCCATTCCCCGCCCTTGAGGAGATCCATGAGCCGGTCCCGGTTCATCACCGTTCCGGGATGACGAACGAAAGCCGCCAAGGCGTCGAATTCCAAGGTGGTGAGCCGGAGATCCGTTCCCTTCAGAAAAACCGTTCGCCGCGAAAAATCCACTTCCAGGGGGCCGAAGCGCAAAATCTCGGCGCGCGAACTTCCCTGGCGGCGGCGCAACACGGCCTGGATGCGGGCCACCAACTCGCGCGGCTCGAAGGGCTTGGGAAGATAATCGTCGGCGCCGGTTTCGAGGCCCACCACGCGATCGGCCACCTCGCCCCGGGCCGTGAGCATGAGCACCGGCACGTCGGATTCCTTGCGAATCTCGCGGCACACCTCGAAACCGTCCCGGCCGGGCAGCATCACGTCGAGCAGCACGCAGTCGGGCGGATCGGAATGCAGGAGGCGCAGGCCCTCCTCGCCGTTGGCCGCCGCAACCAATTTGATCTCGAAGCGGCCGAGGTATTCCTCCAGCAGCCGCGCCAGCTTGCGGTCGTCGTCGATGAGCAGCGCTTTGGCCTTCATGCGTCGAAAAGATAAGCGTCAATCATGCCCGTGCCGTCCCCGATGTTTTTCCAGGAACGCCGCCAGCTTTTCCCGCTGTTGCGGGGTGAGCAGGGCGTGCAACTCCGAGAATTTTCGCACCAGGAAGGGACGCAGCGCATGAAAGCGGGCTTCGCGATCCGAGACATCGTGGCCCAAGGCGGCGGTGTCCACCGCAGGAGAACGCAATTGCTTAAGGATTTCGGCGTGCAGGCCCTGGTGCAGGCCCCGCAAAGTCGCCAGGCTGTCCGCGACTTCATGGGCCAGTACGCGGATCTTGGCCTCCTGTTCCGAATTGAGATCCAATTTTCTTTTCATCCTGTCCACGATTTTGTCGGCTTGTTTTTGCGGATCGCCTTCGCGGCCGCAATTGCGATGACAGCCGGAGAACAGCAAGGCGCCGGCTCCGAAGGCGACGGAAAGCGGAAAGAAACGGTGGCGGCGGGAGAGAAACATGGAAAGTCCTTCCGGGTTCAAGGATGTGAGTCGAACCCGGATCCAAGATAACGGCCCCCTCTTACGGGACCGTCTCGGCGGAGTAACGATTGGTAACGGGAAAGGGCCCGCATTACCCGCCGTAACCGGCGGCCTTTTCGTCGAGGCGGGCGGCGATGCGTTCCGCGGTTTCGGGACGGAAATCCGGCCCATAGACTCGCCGAAAAATCTCCCCCGGCCATTTTTCCCGGGGAACCTTTCGCGCCTGCAAATCCGAGATCAGGATGCGGCGGGCCGAGTCGAACATCCCGGAAGCCATGCGCAGGCGCTGCGCCTCCGGCAAGGCCATGGCCATTTCCAATTGCCGCCGGGCGATTTCCGGCGCGGTGTCGCGCGAAGTCATGGTTCCGAGAGTTTCCGCCATGATTCCAAAATTCCCAGTTTTTCCGCCCAACCCAGAATGTAATCCCGATCCAGGCCGGGTTGGGCCTGAAGCATGGAACGGATGTCGCTTTCCTGCACGGCGGATCGGCTTGCCTGGGACCATTCCAACTTGGAAAGAATCAAATCTTCGGCCGCAACCACCCAAACCTCGAAATCCTCCACCCGCTTCCGGAGCCTCCGGGAAAATTCCATGAGCCGGTACGCGCTTTTTTTCCGGGGAATGAAATCGATCTTGACGATGGCGGTTTGGTGGATCAGATTGAACGGGGTCATGGTCCGGATGCCGCTGCGGATGGATTCCTCTTCCAGATAATAAGAGTCCGCAAAGGAACGCACGAATTCCGGCACTTTCTCCGCCTCCAAGGCGATCACCAGATCCAAATCCCGCGTCATGCGCGGCATGGCGTAGAAGTGCATGGCCATGGAGCCGCTGAGCATATAAGGAATGCCGGCCCGTTCCAGCCGATCCGCCGCGTCTTTCAGAACCTGGATTTCATCCGGCATCTGCGCCACGGACCAAATCTATCTCCTTGCGATGTCAGCGGTTGCGGGCCGAAACCGGAGGAACGATTCAGCCCGGAAACGGTAAGGGCGGATGGGGAAAACAGGCGACGCCCCGAAGATGCGGGCGGACAGCGAGGTGACGCTCATGGCGGGCAAGCGTTGTACTTTTGTCGTTATGAAAACCGCCATCGATCCCGTCTGCCGCATGGAAGTGCCGGCCACGTCCAAATATCGCCGTGTCCATAAGGGAACGGAATACTTCTTCTGCTGCGGGCATTGTTTGGCGAAATTCGCGGCGGAACCGGAACGCTATACCTCACCCCCCGGCCCCCTCTCCATGCCTAAACGCATGGAGAGGGGGGGGAGCTTATATACCTGCCCCATGCACCCCGAAGTGCGGCAAGTCGGCCCCGGCTCCTGCCCCAAATGCGGCATGGCCTTGGAACCCGTTTCAGTCGGCGCGGAAGAGAAGGAAGAAAATCCGGAAATGCGCGACATGACCCGCCGCTTTTGGTTTTCGGTTGCGCTGACAGCCCCGCTTCTGCTGCTGGTCATGATCGACATGGTTCCGGGCCGCCCCTTGACCGGTTTGATCCCGACGCACCTTCATGTCTGGTTGGAATTGCTCCTGGCCACGCCCGTTTGCCTGTGGTCGGCCTGGCCTTTTTATCTGCGCATGATCGCCTCGGTGAAAAACCGCAGCTTGAACATGTTCACCTTGATCGGACTCGGCGTGGGCGTGGCCTATGTCTACAGCGTCGTAGCCGCCCTGTTACCTGGGATTTTCCCGGCGTCGTTCCGCATGGAAGAGGGCGGCGTAGCGGTTTACTTCGAGGCGGCGGGCGTCATCGTCACCTTGATTTTGTTGGGACAAGTGCTGGAACTTCGCGCCCGCGGCCAAACCGGAGCCGCCATCAGGAAGTTATTGGGCCTAGCGGCAAAATCCGCTCGTCGTATTCGAGATGACGGCAGTGAGGAAGATGTGTCTTTGGAGATGGTAAAAGTTGGGGACAAGCTGCGGGTGCGTCCGGGGGAAAAAGTCCCCGTGGACGGCGTGGTGCTGGAAGGCAAAAGCCACGTGGACGAAAGCATGGTCACGGGAGAACCGATGCCGGCGGAGAAGAAAACCGGAGACAAAATCGTAGGCGCCACCTTGAACGGCAACGGAACCATGGTCCTGCGGACCGAAAAAGTCGGATCCGAAACCTTGCTGGCGCGCATCGTGGCCATGGTGGCCGAAGCCCAGCGCAGCCGCGCGCCCATCCAAAAGTTGGCCGACACGGTGTCCGGGTATTTCGTGCCCTCCGTCATGCTCGTTTCCGTCGTCACCTTCGCCATCTGGGCCCTGATCGGACCGGATCCGAAAATGGCGCATGCGCTTGTCAACGCCGTGGCCGTACTCATCATCGCCTGTCCTTGCGCGTTGGGACTCGCCACCCCCATGTCCATCATGGTGGCTACCGGAAAAGGTGCGGGGCTGGGCATCCTGTTCCGCAATGCCGAGGCCATCGAAGTGCTGCGCAAGGTGGATACCTTGGTGGTGGACAAAACCGGAACCCTCACCGAGGGGAAACCCAAATTGGTCACCGTGGAGCCGCGCGGAATCGACGAAAGCGAATTCCTTCGGCTGGTCGCCGCGTTGGAAAAAGGCAGCGAGCATCCGCTGGCCGCCGCGATTGTGAAAGGGGCCGAGGAACGGGGAATCGCGATCCCGAACGCCGAAGGCTTTGAATCCGTCACCGGCAAGGGCGTGAAAGGAAAAGTGAACGAACGCGAGGTGGCCTTGGGGAATCGCGCACTGATGGCCGACCTGGGAGTGGATTTGGCGGATCTTTCCGATCGCGCCGAAACCTTGCGGGTCGAAGCTCAAACCGTGATGTTCGTGGCCGTGGACGGAAAACCCGCCGGATTGATCGGAGTGGCCGATCCCATCAAGGCAAGCACGCCCGAAGCCATCGCGGCCCTGCATCGGGAAGGCATTCGCATCGTCATGCTCACGGGAGACCATCGCACCGCTGCCGAAGCCGTGGCCAAGAAACTCGGCATCGACGAGGTGATGGCGGAAGTTTTGCCGGATCAAAAAGCGGAAAAGGTGAAGCGCTTGCAACGCGAAGGCCGGATCGTAGCCATGGCCGGCGACGGCATCAACGACGCTCCGGCGCTGGCGCAGGCGCAGGTCGGTATCGCCATGGGCAACGGCACCGACGTGGCCATGGAAAGCGCGGGGGTGACCTTGGTGAAAGGCGATTTGCGCGGCATCGTCAAGGCGCGGAAGCTGTCGCGGCAAACCATGGCCAACATCAAACAGAATCTGTTCTTCGCCTTCATTTACAATTCGTTCGGGGTTCCCGTCGCGGCCGGAATCCTTTACCCGTTTTTCGGAATACTCCTCAGTCCCATGCTGGCCGCCGCCGCCATGAGTTTCAGCTCGGTGTCGGTGATCGCCAACGCGCTGAGGCTGCGGAAAGCGGAAGCATAAAACCGCAAAATTTGAAATTTTCCGCGTTTCACCCAGGATTTGCCCCGGGACGGCCACAATGGTACATTGGGAAACATCCATGAGACGTAACCGGCACATTTCGGGACTTTGCGCGCTCCTCTCGCTGGCGGCCTTGGTCAACGCCCAATCCATGGCCTGTTGCTGGAAAATGGCGCGCCCGGAAAATATCGCAGCCAAGGCAGGCATGGCATCCAATCACAGCTGCTGCCATAAAGCGCCGGTTTCTGCCGGTGAACAGGGACTTTCCCAGAAAACCGGCGGAGTAAGCTGTGACGGCACCATCCTCCAAGTTGCCTCCCCCGTTTCTCCGGACGTTTCCAATTTTGCCTTTGCCCCGTCATCCTTTCTCCCCTTCTTCATCCCCGTTCCCCCTAAGGGGGTTAAGGGGATGGAGAGGGGGTCGGGGGGTGAGGTGTATTTTGGCCCTCCCGTTTATCTCCTCACCCTTCGTCTTTTGATTTAAGCCTCCTCCGTCCGCCCACGGCGGATTCCCGTTCCAATTCCTGGAAAGCACCCGCGGCGTCGCGGACAAAGGAGGCCTTGTGTTACACGTCCTGAAAACCATCCCCATCGCCTGGGCGGTTTCCGCCGCGGCGGCGGGCGACCCGACCTATCCTCCGCCCCAGGCCCTGGCTTTGGTGGACATCGCTTTGGATCGCAATCCGGCCTTGGCCTCGGCGCGTCTTACCGCCGAAGCCGCCCATGCGCAAGGCGAGCATCACCGGGCCTGGCCGGCGCCCGAAGCCTCGGTGGATTTTTTCCAGGCTCCCGTCTCCGGCTTTCCCAATCCGCTCAAGGACCAAAGGGAAATCGATTATTCCCTCTCTCAGTCCATCCCCTTTCCGGGAAAGCCCGGAGCCATGTCGCGTCCCGAACATCTGCGCGGAAGCGCGGAGGAAAAACGCGCCGAGGCGGCGAGCTTGCGCCTGCGCGCGCAAGTGTTGGAGGCGTACGCCACACTGTACGCGGCGGAGCGACGCCTGCGCCTGATCCGCGAGGGCCGGACCGAAGCCGGGAAATTGCTGGCGGCAGCCAGGGCGGGATACGAAGGCGGACTGGGAAATCAATCCGATCTCCTGCGCGCCGAAACCGAAGGCGCCGCGCTCGGCTCCGAGGAATGGGAGGCGACGTTCGGGCAAAAGGAATCGCAAGCCATGCTGGCGGCCTTGTTGGGACGGCCGGATGAAAACGTCGCGGGCGAAACGGACAGCATTTTTCCCGTACGTCCCGCCCGTTCCTTGGACAGCCTCAAAGAAGACGCCTTTTCCCGCCGCGCCGATTTGGAGGCCATGCGCCTGGAAGTTTCCATGGCCGACGCGGAAATCGATGCCGCCCGGAAAGGGGCATGGCCTGATCTCATGGTGCGCGGGTCATACAAGGACATGGTGGATCAATCCCGCGACTATTGGTCCTTCATGGTCGGAATGCAAGTACCCATGCCCTGGTCCTGGAAAGGAACGCGGGAAAACGTTCGGAGAACCGGCGTGATCCGGCAGAAATCGGAGCGGGATTACGTGTCCATGCGGTTGATGATAGGAGCCGAGGTCGAGCGGGCCTTCGCGGCGCTGGAATCAGCCTGGGGCCGGATGGAATTAGCCCGGGACCGGAGGATTCCTCTGGCCCAACGCGCATCGGGTTCGACCCTGACCGCCTACCAGGGAGGGAAAGCGGGATTCAACGAGGTGCTCATGGCTTCTCGGGATTTGCGCGCGGCCCGAAAGGATTATTACGAAGCCATCGCCGATCATCTGAAAGCCTGGGCGGCCTTGGAATGGGCCACCGGCGGAGAAATCAGAACCACCCTCACATCAACCCAAGGAGAGACAAAATGAACTCGATTAAAACTTCCATCCTCATCGCCGGAGCCGCCCTGTTTTTCGGCTGCGGTAAAAACAACAAGGCCGAATCCGTTCCGGTAGTGCTTCCGGCCCATGCCGCGACTCCGAATACTCCGGCGGAAAAGACCGCCGCTCCCATCCGGTATCAATGCCCCATGCACCCCGAAGAGATTAGCGATAAGCCGGGGGTTTGCCCGAAATGCGGCATGAACCTGGAGCCCATGGCTGCGGCTGGAGAAACGAATGAAAAAAAATAGGAATCACGGCTTCGCGATTGCGATTCTTTCTGTGTTGGCCTTTGGGTTCATGGCCTGCGATGGAAAGGAGCCAAAGAACAATGTTCCCTCCACCGCCCAGGAAGCGCGCAAGACCATTTATCAATGCCCCATGCACCATCAAATCATCCGGGATCATCCGGGGACTTGCCCGATTTGCGGAATGACCCTGGTGGCCATCGCCCTAGATTCGGCCCGGGCCGGGGAAGTGCGCATCGATCCGACCGTGATACAGAATATCGGAGTGCGCACCGAAATCGTCGCGCGCCGCCGAATGTCCGCGGAAATTCGCTTGGACGGCAAGGTCGCGGCCGACGAAAGCCGCATCCGATCGGTGACGGCCCGGGTGAACGGTTACGCGGAAAAACTGTACGCCTCCGTCAGCGGCCAAAAAGTTCGCCAAGGCGAAACCCTTTTGGAACTATACAGCCCCGATCTGGTATCGGCGCAGGAGGAGTTGATCCAAGCCATCGGCGCCGGCGTGGGTAGCGAAGCTTTGGCGGAAAGCGCAAGGCGCCGGCTTTTGAACTGGGGCGCTTCAGAAGGTTTTCTCGCGAACCTGGAAAAAACGCGGCGAAGCACGAGACGGGTTCCCCTGGCCTCCCCCATTGCAGGCGTGGTGACGCGCAAAAACGCAATCGAAGGCCAAAGCGTCATGCCCGGATCCGAATTGTTTCAAATCGCGGATCTCTCGCGGGTTTGGGTGACGGCGCGCGTCTATCAGGCCGATCTCGCCGCATTGCGCGTGGGCTCGCCTGCGGACATCCGCTTCCGCAACCTTCCGGGTCGCGATTTTTCGGCCCAGGTTTCCTTCATCGCCCCGGAAATGGATCCGGCCACGCGCACGGCGGAGATCCGGATGGAATTGCCGAATACGCCGAACCTGGATTTGAAACCGGAAATGTTCGCCGAGGTTCTCCTGCAAGGACAAAAATCGGATAACGTCATCGCCATACCCGAACAGGCCTTGATCCGGGCCGGTGGCCGCG
>JBGPFT010000054.1:0-9496 GCA_041483475.1 Fibrobacteria bacterium
GTCCGGCTCTCCAATACCGAGCCGGTGATACGGGTGATCGCCGAAGCTCCGACCCGCGCCGAAACCGCAGATTTATACAGAAAGGTCGAGAGGGAGCTCGGGTAAAAACGCTATTTTGCACCCTTAGGAGCGACGGTTTATGTGCGGCATTGTGGCCTATACGGGAAAGCAGCAGGCGGCCCCCATTATGATGGACGGCCTGCGCAAGTTGGAATACCGCGGATATGACAGCGCGGGTCTCTGCGTGCAGGAAAACCAGCATCTGGACACGGTGCGCGCTAAGGGAAAATTGGTTGAACTCGACACTGCTTTACAAATACATCCCCTGAAGGGCTCGACGGGCATCGGGCACACGCGCTGGGCCACACATGGAGCCCCCTCAGTAGAAAACGCCCATCCCCATGCCAGCATGGACGGGAAATTCGCGGTGGTTCACAACGGCATCATCGAGAATTACGCCCTGATCAAGGAAAAGCTGAAACAGGAAGGCGTGACGTTCCAATCGGAAACCGACACCGAGGTCATCGCGCATCTCGTGGCCAAATTCTACCAGGGCAGCTTGGCCCAGGCCGTGGCCGACGCGCTGGCCCACCTCGAGGGCGCCTTCGGCATCGTGGTCGTCTCGGCCCTGGAACCGGGAGTGCTGATCGGGGCGCGGCGGGGCAGCCCCTTGGTGCTGGGCATCGGCGAGGATGAATTCTTCCTCGCTTCGGATGCCGCCGCCATCGTGGACCATACCCAAAAGGTCGTCTATCTCAACGACAACGACATGGTGGAGGTGAATGGAACCTACCGCATCACCAATCAGGCCCGCGCCGAGGTGCGCCGCGAAGTACAAAACATCGACTTCCGCGCCGACCAGGTGGCCAAGGGAAATTTCCCGCATTTCATGCTTAAGGAGATTTTCGAACAACCGGAAACCGTGGTGAACTCCCTGCGCGGCCGCCTGCTCCCCGATCTCGGCACCGCCAAATTGCAAGGACTCAACCTAGTGCAGCAGGAATTGCGGGGTATCGAGCGCATCATCATCGTGGCCTGCGGCACTTCTTTTTACGCCGGTAAAGTAGGCGAATACATCATCGAGGAATTGGCGGGAATTCCCGTCGAAGTGGAATACGCCTCGGAGTTCCGTTACCGCAACCCCATCATCGGCCCCAAGACCATCGTTTTCGCGATTTCCCAATCGGGCGAAACCGCCGACACTTTGGCCGCCGTGCGCGAGGCCAAGCAAAAGGGCGCCACCGTACTCGGGATTTGCAACGTGGTGGGCTCGACCATCGCCCGCGAAACCGATGGCGGCGTCTATTTGCACGCGGGCCCGGAAATTGGCGTGGCTTCCACCAAAGCCTTTACCTCCCAGGTCACCGTGCTGACCTTGATCGCCTTGTTGCTCGGACGCATGCGCCACGTGAGTCCGGAGGAGGGCCGGCGCATTTGCGAAGCACTGCGTGACATCCCTTCCCAAATCGGGGAAATACTCAAGCAGAACGACGCCATTCGCATCATCGCGGAGGAATACAAGAACAATCGAAACTTCCTCTATCTGGGCCGCGGGTACAACTATCCCGTCGCCTTGGAAGGAGCGCTCAAACTCAAGGAGATTTCCTATTTGCACGCCGAAGGTTATCCGGCGGCGGAAATGAAGCATGGCCCCATCGCCCTCATCGACGCCGACATGCCCACGGTGGTGATTTGCCCCACAGACGACTTGTTCGACAAGATGCTATCGAACATGCAGGAAGTGAAGGCGCGCGGCGGCCGCATCCTGGCAGTGACTGATGCCGACGATGGACGCTTGGCCGGTTTGGCGAACCACATCATCCGCATTCCCAAGACCTGTCACAAGCTGAGCCCACTGCTCACGGTGGTCCCCCTGCAACTGTTGGCCTATCACATCGCCGTGCTGCGCGGATGCGACGTGGATACGCCGCGAAACCTGGCTAAAAGCGTGACGGTGGAATAATGACCAGCCTCAAGCAGCTTTTGGACACTGACTACGAGGTGCGGATTCCCGTCTTCGAGGGGCCGCTGGATCTCCTCCTTTACCTCGTGGAAAAAAGCGAGTTGAACCCGAAAGACGTTTCCATCTCCGCCATCACCGATCAATACTTGGAGCATTTGCAGGCGCTGGAGCAAACCGAGCTCGCGAATGCCGGGGAATTCCTGGTCATGGCCGCGCGCCTGATGCGCCTTAAAGCGCGCGATCTCCTGCCTGCAGACCAGAAGGACGATTTGGAGGAAATGGAATACCTGCTCGATCGCCAAGCCCTGATCGCGCAGATGCTCGAGTACCAGAAATTCAAGGAAGCCGCGCGGGCGTTGCGCTCCATTGAGGCCCAACATTTCGGAGCCTTTCCCAGGGGACGGCCGGAACGGTTCGGCGAAGGCGCGGAGGCGGAAGAGGCCGGTGTCTACGATTTGTTGACGGCCTTCCGCTCCGTGCTGTCGCAGGTACCCCGCATTCCCGTACACGAGGTGGAAATCGATGACGTCACCATTGAAGACCGCATGCAGCATGTGGAAACCGAACTTTTGAGCTGTGGCCGCAGCCTGTTCGAGGATTTGTTCGAAAGCGATCCCCGCCGCATAGTGAAAGTAGTGACCTTCATGGCGGTGTTGGAATTATGCAAACTCGATCGCATCACCTTTCGTCAAAACCGGGCCCTGGGAACCATCTGGGTGTACGCCAAGGAGGCTGCGCCCCTACACGCCTTAGAACTTCAAACGACGAATGAAACCCAGCTCGATCCCTTGCCGGAATTCCGCCCCGGCCTGGTGGCCTGGGTGCAGGAGCAGATATTGAAACGGAAAGCGCAAACCTCCCTGGAAAAAGTGATGGAAGATCTGGCGGCGGAATTACAGGGCGAAGGCGCGGAAATGCCGGACGCGTCTCAACTGGGATCCTTGGCCGAAGCCGCCAGCGATCCGATAGGTCCTGGTGAAATCGTCGACGGGGAAAACGAGGAGGAGCTTTCGTGAACCCGGAATCCCGGGAAGAGGAAAGTCCCGAAGAAGTTTCCGCCTGGATTCCGGATCCGGACAAACTCCTGTGCGCCCTCCTGTTTTCCACGCACGAATATCAAAACGCCCGCTCCTTGCGGGAAATCCTCGGCGAGGAATTCGATACACCGCGCATCCGGCAACTGGTCAAGCAGATCAATCAAACCTTGGAGGACGGCGATCTTCCCTTCGAAGTCGTGGAAGTGGAAGGGACTTTCCGCATGCGCACCCTGCCGAAATACTTCGTCTGGGTGAAGAAATTGTTCAAGGAATCCTCCCCCCGGCGTTTGTCGCAAGCCGCCTTGGAAACCCTGGCCATCGTCGCCTATAAGCAACCCATCACCAAGGCCGAAATCGAGGCCATCCGCGGGGTGCACGTGGAAGGAAGCCTGAAGACCCTGCTCGATAAGAAGCTCATCGACATCGGGCGCCGCGCCGACGCCATAGGGCATGCTTTCACCTACCACACCACTCGGGAATTCCTCCGCTATTTCGGCATCAACCGCATTCCCAACGACCTTCCTCGCCTGGCGGAATTCGAAGGCATCCTGAACGCGCAGGCCTTGATCCCGCAAGTAGGCCCCGGCGGCGAGGTAAAGCCAGCCAGCCAAAATGACGCCGAGCAAATGTCGCTGGGCGTCGAGTCCGTCGAAGCGCAGCCATAACGCTTGTCGAGAGTCACTTCAGCGAGGATATTGGAAAAACCCTTGACGGGAGGACTTTTCCTTTGTATTATTAAACATATCGGAATAGTATGGATTAACCATGCCACCGGATTTTATTGCCCTAGTCGCAATCACCTTCGTCGGAGCCACCGTCAACGGCGCGCTCGGGTACGGCTTTTCGTCGCTGACCGTGCCCGTGGCACTGATCTTCTATACCAATAGGCTGCTGAATCCCGCCTTGGTCGTGCTGGAAGTGTTCCTGAACGCGCATGTGCTGTGGACGAATCGCACCGGTATCGCGAACGTGTGGCGTCGGGTGTTCCCCATCATCATCGGCCTGCTGCCGGGTGTGGCGATCGGCACCTACCTGCTGCACTCCGTCCACCCGGGATGGATGAAGCTTTCCACTTATGCCGTCCTGGCCCCACTCATCCTGGTTCAAGCCGCCGGAATTCGCCGGCCCATCCGCTCCGAACGGGCGGCGGGACTAGCGCTGGGAACGGGGGTCGGCGTCCTGTATTCCGTCACGACCATCTCCGGCCCACCGTTGGCGCTGATGTTCAACAACCAGGGCTACATCAAACTCGATTTCCGCGCCGGTCTCGGGTTGGTGCGCCTGGCCGAGTCCTCCTTGACCGCCGCGTTTTACCTGGCCGCGGGCATGTTCACTTTCGAAAGCATGCGCCTCATTCCGTACATCCTCCCGAGCATCGCCATCGGCATTCCACTTGGTGCTTACATCATCCGACACGTGCCGAGCGAGACGTTCCGGCGTCTTTGCATGAGCTTCGATGCTTGGATCGTCGGTTACGGCATGTCCAGGGCGTTGCGGGAACTCCATTTGGTCGAAGGATCCGCCGCCTACCTATCGCTCGCCCTAATCGGCGGCATCGATCTGATTCTCCTGTATCGATTCTTTGCCAAGCCGAAGGCTTGACGAGCATGAGTCTTCTTGAACCCTGGCCTTGGTATGTGAGCGGGCCGTTGATCGGTTTCACCGTACCTCTGCTCCTGATCCTGGTCGGAAAGCCCCTGGGCATCTCCAGCAATTTACGTCATCTCTTAAGCTGCGCGCTGCCCAAAACCCGCATCGAATATTTCGCGGAAAACGACTGGCGCCGGGAGTTCTGGAACCTTCTTTTTGCCGCGGGTCTGGTGGCCGGCGGCTTTCTCGCCGAGCGGTTCCTCACCCACGTCCCAACCTCCTTTTTGCCGGCCCACTATCACAGTATGGGCGGAGCCCTCATCCTTTTGGGCGGCGGATTCCTGGTGGGATTCGGCACGCGTTACGGGAACGGATGCACGTCCGGCCATGCGATCATGGGGCTTTCCAACCTGACAGTGACCAGTCTTTACGCCACCATCTCGTTTTTCGGCGGAGGCCTTTTGTCCGCCGGCACCTTGCGCCTTTGGGAACATTTTTTCCAATGAGGGGCGACATGCACGAGGAACGGAAAAACTTCAAATCCCTGTTCGGATTTCCACTCGGGATCTATTTCGGGATCGTGTTGACCAAAAGCCGGGTGATTTCCTGGTTCAAAATCCGGAAGATGTTCTACTTCGAGGAACCCGACCTCTATCTCATCATCGGCTCGGCGGTGGCGATAGGCGCGATCTCGGTTTTCCTGATCAAGCGCCTGCAAGCGAAAGACATCGCAGGCGACACGATCGAGGTTCTTAAAAAGCCGTTTTCCAAAGGCCTGTTCTTCGGGGGCGCGATTTTCGGAGTGGGGTGGTTCGTCACCGGCACCTGCCCGGGACCGATTTTCACCCAAATCGGCGGCGGGGAATGGTTCGCGCTGTTCACCCTGGCCGGCGCGCTCCTGGGAACTTACGCCTACGGATTACTCCAGAAGAGGCTTCCGCATTAACGCCAGAACGCCAGGATCATGCCCGCGATTTGCAGGCTCAGGAATTGGTACGCGGCGTTGATGCCGAACAGCTTCCAGCTTCGGTTCTCCCAGGCCACGGCACCCAAAAGTTGGGGGACGAAGAAGCCGATCCAGGTGAAAAATCCGGACATGAAGCCGTACACGGCGTTGGATTGATCCGTTCCCGCGTTCCAAACGGAAGGGCGCCAGACCTGCACGCTGTGCGCCAACACGAAAACCATGAGGAAGGTGCCGATGATCATGAGAAGCATGCCCCGCATCATCACCTTGGAATCGGGCTTTTGATCCATGTTCATGCCCATTTCCTTGGCCCAAGCCTTGGCGAACAGGAGCGGGCTGTACCATGCCCAGCCAAAGAAGAAATTGGCCACGACGGCCGCGGCGATGGCGAGATAATTGAGATGGATGACGGGTTGCATCAAAACCTCCTTTTAGAGTAGGCATAAGCGTAATAAGCTTTGGCCTTTCCGATGGGCACCTTGGTTAAAAACCGTTAATTCGCATTTTCACGCGCCTTCCGCATCCGATGCCGGAACTACTTTTCGCGCGTATGTTCTCCCCCACGGCCAGTTTGCCCCGAAAAGCGACGCGCGTCACGACGCTGACGGCGCTGGTTTTGGTGCTGGCCAAGCTGGCGGTGGGGCTTTGGTCCGGGTCGGTGGCGGTTTTGGCCTCGGCCGCCGATTCCTTCCTCGATTTCCTCGTTTCCTCCTTCAACGTCTTGGCGGTGCACAGCTCCGAAAAACCCCATGACGAATCGTACAACTATGGCCGCGGAAAAATGGAAGGCCTGGCCGCCATGCTGGAGGGACTTTTCATCCTGGCTTCGGCGGTTTACATCGTAAAGCAGGCCGCGCTCAAGCTCCTGCACCCTCAGGCGCTTTCCCACGCCGGGCTGAACACGGCCACGGCGGTGATGGCTTTGTCGCTTTGCGTCACCCTCGCGCTCGTGGCCTATCTCCGCCGCGCCACCCGGGAAAACCGGAGCCTGGTGCTGGAAGCCGACGCCTTGCATTACCGCACCGACGTCCTTTCCAACGCCGCCGTGCTCGCCGCCATGATCGCCATCCGCTTCACGGGATGGCAAATCCTCGACCCGCTGCTGGCTCTCGGCGTGGCGGCGTACATCGCCAACGCCTCGCTGCCCCTGATTCGCAAGGGATCGGATATGCTGCTCGATCGCGCGCTTCCCGATGCCATCGTGGAGAAAATCCGCGTCATCGCCTCCACCCATTCCCCGCTGGTGAACGGCGTGCACGAGGTGAAAACCCGCCGCTCCGGCAACATCAACTTCGTGGAATTCCACCTGGTTTTTGACGAGAATATCCAATTGGGCGGCGCCCATCGGGTGGCGGACGAGATCGAGATGCGCATCCGGGCGCTGGAAAAATCCCATTGGTCCATCAACGTCCATCTCGATCCGGTGGATGATTCCAAGCGCGACCAACGCCTCGCTGCCGCGCCGGCCGGACCCGGATGATGCGCGGCCTTGTTTCCACGGGAGCCTTCCTACTGACGCTGGCGGTGGCTGGCGCAAGCCCTGCGCCTTCCCTGCTGGGCCGGTGGAAAACCTTGGACGACAAAACCGGCGAGGCCAAGTCCATCGTCTCCGTCTATGTGGAAAGCGGCGAACTCAAGGCGCGCGTGGATTCCCTGCTTCCCCTGCCCGGCAAAGATCCGAACCGGGTGTGCGAAAAATGCGAAGGCGAACGGAAGGGCCAACGCATCCGGGGCATGATCGTGGCCTGGGGATTGAAACCGAAGAACGGCGTTTGGGAAGGCGGCCGCATTCTCGATCCCGTGAACGGGAAAATCTACCGCTGTCGCATCGCTGCGGATCCGGACGGAAAAACCCTCATCGTCCGCGGCTATATCGGTATTTCGCTGTTGGGACGCTCGCAAAAATGGGAAAGGGTGGAATAAAAGGCTGCGGAACGGCCCTCCTCGCGATACATTAATCGGGTGCCGGGCGTGGGGGGCCGCCGCCGGATCGGAGAGCGAATGCGGTGTCAACTTACGGCAGCTATTTTTTTCCTGGCCTGCGGCGTCGCGGGCGCCGTCCCCTATTATGTCGATTGCGCCGCAGCCAACGACAACGGCACGGGCACCTCCGCCGCCACGGCCTGGAAAACCCTGACCCGGGCCAACTCTGCGGCCCTGTTACCCGGGGATCAATTGCTGCTCAAGCGGGGTTGTTCCTGGACCGGCCCGCTCAATCTCTCCCGCCCCGGTAATTCCACCAATCCCGTTTACGTCGGAGCGTTTGGGACCGGGGAAATGCCCCGCATCCTGAACGGCAACTCCACCAACGTCAGCATCACCGCCTCTTACGTCACGGTGGAAAGCCTGTGGGCGCATTCCGATCCGGTGCGCCTGGATCCCGGCTGCGCGAACCAGCCCGTCGGGTACCGCGCCGGCTTCGTGTTCTCCGCCAACGCGGCCTACGGAACCTTGCTCCATGTCTATTCCACCGGGCATTCCACCGGGGGCCAAATCTCCACCGGCAGCCATCATTGCCGTGTCCTGAACAGCCGGTTCGAAGACAACACCGCCATGCAGGTGCTCGACAACACCAATCCCGACAACGACGCCGGCGCTTTCGGGTTTCTCATCAACGGCTCCGACAATGAAGTGGCCTACAATTCCTTCTCCAACAACAACGCTTGGTGCTCGTACGATTACGGCATCGACGGCTCCTCCGTGGAGATTTACCAGGCCCAACGCAATCGCATCCACCATAACGTCTCGGCGAACGAGGGCACTTTCACCGAATTGGGCGGATCCCTGACGAACGACAACGTCTTCGCCTATAACCTGGTGACTTCGGCGGTAACCCGATGCATTTTCCTGAACGTCCGCGGCGCGGCCAGCGTCTGGGGACCCAACCTGAACACGCGGGTCTTCAACAACACCGTTTATCTCACGGGGAGCCAAAGCCAGGGGCTGATTTGCGGCGAGGGTTGCGGCCCGAGCATCCTGGTTTTCCGGAACAACATCATTTGGGCCGAATGGAAAGGCGCTTATGTGGATGCCCAGCCCACGGCATCGAACAATATTTTCTGGAATACGGGCGGCAACCCGTTGATCCAGAACCTGGTTCTGGACGCTTCATCCCGGCGCGCCGATCCGCTGTTCCGCAATGGGGCGGCCGGGGATTTCCATCTCTTATCCGGCAGTCCGGCCCGCAACGCGGGAAATGCGGCTCCGGTTGCGGAGGGATTCACTTTGGACTTGGACGGAGTTCCCGTTCCCTCCGAAAGCATCGTGGATATCGGCTCCTATGAATTTTCCGCCAGCATCGGCGTGTTCCGGCCGATTTTAGGGAATCGCGATTTCGCTCCCTTCGCCGTTCGTGGAAAGCATTCCCGCATCCTATTCCTGAAGAACGGGAGACTGTTTTATGATGGACTAGGCCGAGGCCAGATCCCATGACCCGAATTCCATTTCTTGGAATTCTGCTCCTTATGACCGGAATTTCTTCCGCCCAATCCGTTCTTTACGCATCCCCCGGCGGCTCCGGAACCCAATGTTCGGCCGCGAATCCCTGCGCGCTGCTGACGGCCCGCGGCCAGGCCCGCTCGCTGCTTCCCGCCGCCACGGGAAATGTGACCGTCCGCTGTTACGGAGGACTTTACGCCCTGGACTCCACCTTCACTTTGGACAACCGCGACGGCGGGCGCCCCGGTATCCGGATGATCTATGATGCCGTGCCGGGGGAACAACCCGTGCTGAGCGGCGGAAAATCCATCTCCGGATGGACCTTGTTCGACGCGGTCAGGAATATCTGGCGCGCCTCAGTCCCGGCGGGCCTGCGCACACGCCAACTGTACGTGAACGACATTCGCGCCACACGAGCACGAGGCCCCGACAATCCGGCCGGCTGGGTCAAAACCGCAAACGGATATACGGCGCCGAATGGGGCGGTGGCGGCCTATGGCA
>JBGPFT010000055.1:0-9455 GCA_041483475.1 Fibrobacteria bacterium
CGGTGCAGGGCGTTTTCCGGTTCAAGTTGCTGCAGGTGGGCGCCTTGGCCTTGGTGGCCGGGGATCAACTCCCCGCTTCCGCCCCAGGCGAACGGAATGCGGCGGCGAAAGCCGCGGCCCTAAATAACCTGGCCTATGAAAACACCGATTACACCACCGCGACCCGGCAGGTGAATGGAAGCCAGGCCGGCGTCAATCAAACCTTGACTGCGGGGGCCGTGGCCGCGATTAGCAACGGCTTGATCAACGTGAATTTCACCCGCGCCACCGGCGTCATCGCGGCCACAAACATCGCCAGCGGCCTCCTCTTCATCAAGTCCGCGACTTTGAGTCAAACCGGCGGTTGCGCCATGATCCTCAACAACGTGACGGAAAACAATTTCACCGGCGGCACCGCCATCGAAGTGACTTTTCCCGACGGGAACAAGGACCGCGTCCTCGTGTTCCCGAATTCTTCCTTCGCCTATTTCAAAAAATGGATCGGGAACCGGACCGCCGCGGATATCGCCCTGGACCTGGTGTCGCAGGTGAATGCCACCTTGGGCGCCACCGTGCCCGCGACTACGTTGAGGGCCGCCGGAACTTCCATCACCTTGACGGCCGTGAACGCGCAGGCCGGCAGCTATGACTTTCTCGCCGTCGCCGATCCCAACACCCGCAATGGCGTGGTCGCCGGTTGGGTGACCACCAATATCAGTATCGGTATCGTCTTCTCCGGCATTTCCGGCACCGACGCCACGGTGCGGGGTGAATCTCAATTCGGGACCTTGCGCGTCCGTCCCGGACAAACCCGGGAAGGCGATATGTTCGAACTCGGGTATTTCGACGATGCCCGCCTGGGCCTGGAAGCTCATGCCGACGACATCAACAAGGCGTATGCCATCGCCATGAAACCCAATCAGGTGGTTTTCTGCACCTGGCAATCGGTGGGAGGGGAGGGCACTCCCGCCCAGATGGCCACGGTTTCGCAATGGTTGGACAACAACCTGGTGAATTACGGATTCAACACCGTGCAAATCGACGATGGTTGGCAGGTATCGCATCGCAACTTCACCACTTATAATGCGACCGGTAGTTATGCGGCAGGCATGGCTCCCACCGCCGCCACCATCCGCGGGCATCGCCTCACGGCGGGACTTTGGTTCATGCCTTTTTCCAACGACGATGCGGCCCCGGCCCTGTCCACCGCCTGGCGCCTCCCGGACGATGCCGGCGGATTTGAAACCAGCAGCTGGGCCGGCTATGACATGGACGTGACCTTGCCCGCGGTACAGACTTACATCCGGAACATCACCACCCAGATCTACAGCACGTGGGGCTACAATTATTTCAAGGTGGACGGCATGTTCACCGGCATGGGGGCGCATCAGAATTACATCAACGACGCTTACAAAGCCGACGCCTTTTATTTCGCCGCCAAGTACTCGGATCCCTATGTGACCAACGTCGAGGCATACCGCAACGCCTGGAGCATCATCCGTTCGGCCGCGCCCAACGCCTTCATCATGGGTTGCACGGTTTCCCAGAACATGCGATCCATGTCCGGATCTTTCGGCATCATGGACGCGCTGCGGATCGGACCCGACGGGGCGGACAATTGGGCCGGCATCGTGGATAGGGGCTTGGTCCGCGCGGGGCGGCGTTATTTCTACAACGGCCGCGTGGCCTGGCTGGACCCGGACCCGGTTTACGCCCACGACACCTTCAGCCAAATGATGTGCGGGTGGAACGCCTTCGCCGGATTCATGATGACGCCGGCCGAAAGCTACGGAATCACGGCCCTGACGGCCCCGCAGGTGGACCTGCTCAAACGCACCATGCCTTTCCACGGAAGCATCGACGTGCGTCCGGCGGATTTCTTCGAAAGGGACAATCCCAGTATCTGGACCCTCACCGACGCCACCAAGACTCCGCGCCGGGACGTCATCGGAATCTTCAATATGAACGCCACCGCCGCCTTGACCCAAAGCTATCCCATGACCAAGCTCGGCCTTTCGGGCACCCAACAATATGTGGGCTTCGACTTCTGGGCCAACGCTTTTGTCCCGGCCTTCAGCGGGAACTTCAACATCGCCGTCGCGGCCCAAGGCACCCGGATCGTGGCCGTGCGGCCGGTGTCCGGAAACCCGATGGTGCTCAGCACCAACCGCCACGTGTCCTCGGGTATTTATGACATCATTTCGGAAACCTGGACCGCGGGAACCCGGACTTTGAGCGGCACCAGCCGCGTGGTCGGAAACGATCCCTACGAACTGCGTATTTATGCGGCGAATGGCGTCGGCAATTGGATCGCGGCTTCAGTCAGCGCGTCGGGCGGCGCCACGGTGGATCCCATCGCGCAAACCGGCGCGCAGGTGCGGGTGACTATCCATTCGTCATCCAATCAAAACATCAACTGGTCCGTGGTTTTTAATTGAAGCCGTCCGTCCTGCTGGCCGTGGTTTCGGTTTTCATCGGAACGCCCAGAGCCCAACTCGCCCAGACCCCGCCCATGGGTTGGAACAGCTGGAATCACTTCGGCTGCGGAACCGGCGCCCCTATCACGGAGCAATTGTTCAAGGACATGGCCGATGCCATGGATTCCTCGGGAATGAAAGCCGCCGGCTACACCTACGTGAACGTGGACGATTGCTGGCATGGCGCCCGGGATGCCGGCGGTTTCATCCACGCCAGCGCCGATTTCACCAGCGGCAGCATGAAACCCCTGGCCGATTACGTGCATGCCAAGGGTTTGAAATTCGGAATCTACACCTGCGCCGGAGCCCAAACCTGCGCCAGCAAGCCCGGATCTCTCGGGTATGAGGGCAAGGACATACAGCAATACGCGGCCTGGGGAGTGGATTTCGTGAAGGTGGACTGGTGCAGCATCACGCCTGCGCAGAACGCAAATCCTCTGGCGGCCTACAAAGTGTTCAGCGACTCCATCCGGAAATACGCAGTGAGCCGTCCCATGGTTTTGAGCATTTGCAATTGGGGCCGGTTGAGCCCGTGGACCTGGGGCCGTTCCGCCGGCGGGCAATCATGGCGCACCACTGCCGACATCCAGGCGACGTGGACCTCCGTCACCGGCATCATCGATCAGCAGGTGAACCTGTGGAGCTATGCCCGGCCCGGAGGTTGGAACGATCCGGACATGCTGGAGGTGGGCCGGGGTTCCCTGACCGAGGAAGAAAACAAATCCCATTTCGGCATGTGGTGCCTGATGGCCGCCCCGTTGATCGCCGGGAACGATCTTCGCACCATGAGCACCGCCATCATGCAAATCCTGACCAACTCCGAATTGATCGCGGTGAACCAAGATCCCCTCGGTTTCCAGGCCCAAAGGGTGGCGAGGGATTCCGCGCAAGGTTTGGAGGTATGGGCCAGGCCCCTGGCCGGCAACGCCCGGGCCGTGGGCTTGTTCAACCGCTCCGGAGCTGCAGCGCCCATCACCGTCACCTGGTCCGATCTGGACAAGTGGGCGGCCGGCGGTTTTCCCTGGTCGGCGGATAGTCAAGTCACGGTGCGCGATTTGTGGGCGCATGTGGATCTCGCCCTGAACCAGGACACGAGCTTCAGCGTCCAGGTCCCGAGCCATGGGTTGGCCGTGCTCAAACTTTTCAACCCGAACGCCGCCGCCATTTGGAAACCCGGCATCGGGTCGCAGAACCGGTTCCGCATTTATGCCCGCAGGGTCGAGGTGAGTACGCCGGGCCGGCATCGCATCCGCATCCTGGATTTGCAGGGGCGAGTGTTATGGAGCAGGCGAGGTAACGGACCTTGTCAGTACTCCTTGGACGGGATCGACACTCACGGCATCCATGTCATCCAATTCGACGCGCCGGGTTCCAGGATCATCCGAAAGTTTTGAGATCCATGCGCGCGCCCATCGCCTGTTGGATTGCGGGTTGCGGCTTTTGCTTCGGCCAGCATGACAGTACCGCGCCCGCGTCCAAACTGGGCTTCAGCTCCAGCGGCTACGTGTACTGGGAGAATTTCCGGCTATGGGAGGCGGATTATGGCGGAAACATTCACAAAGGGGACTGGTTCAATTCCATCCTGGGCGGGTTCGTGCTCGAGAACGCGATGAGCGAAAGGCTTAGGACCCGTGTAGCCCTGGAGGCCCGGTTTTACCGCCCTTTTCCGGAGGAGGACGGCCAGGACGTTTCCCGCTTCACTAATTCCACCGCCTATGTGCACGAGGCCAAGGCCATTTACGCCTTCGGGAATCTGCAGTCGCCGGCGGTGGAAATGGAAGTGGGCTATTTCCTTTATGATTACAACAAGGATCAGCACAACCTGGGCGAATACCTGTTCCGCTCCAAGATTTACCCCATCAACCTTTTCACCGACTTTGAATTGCCCATGGATCGATTGCTCGGGATCCGGCTGGGCCAAAAACCTTTTAAGGGGTTCCACCACGACTTGCTGCTCACCAGCGAGTACAAGTATTATCCCAAGTCGGACTTTTCCCTTTCCTATCTCGCGGATTACCAGGTCGGCGGCGTGTTTACCGTGGGGGCGGGCGTCTCCCTGGCCCATTATTTTCCGGTAAGACCCAGCGCGGCCACGCCGAAGTCCGAAAGCAATTCCTACCTGGTCATCGAGCCGCAAACCTTCCAGGACAGCGCGGGGAATACGCACGTCATCCCGGGAAGGATGGAAGGGTTCCCGTCCATTCTCGTGCAGGACACCAGCATTTCCTATCTGGACTCGTTCACGGCTGCGCGATTTTTCTACCCGCAAATCCGGCAAAAAACCACCTATTACACTTTCAAAGGCGTCAAATTAATGGGCCGGGTCGCCGTGGATCCGAAGCCGCTGTTCGGATCGCCGTCCTTTTTGGGAGCGGAGGATCTGAAAATCTATTCCGAGGTCACCGTGCTGGGCGTGGAGGATTATCCGTTCTATTACAACCAGCTTTCCCAGCGAATCCCCGTGATGTTTGGATTCAATTTTCCCGCCTTCAAAATCCTGGACGTGATCGGCCTCGAGGCCGAGTATTGCGGGTATAAGTTCCCGGATGACTGGGAGAAATCCCTCCGCTACGGTCTGCCCCAGCCCGGCTCCGCCAACTTCGCCGCCAGCGGCTGGATAGCCTCGGACTACGCCCAGGACGATTGGAAATGGTCGGTGTATCTCCGCAAGCAGGTAAGCCGCGGCTTGTTCCTTTCGGCCCAGATGGCGAACGATCACCTGCGCATGGCCGACAAGGCCGGGCATACCTATGAAAGCCTGATGAAGAACACCGACAATCCTTTTTCCGGCCAATGGTGGGGCATTCTCCGGGTGACGGCGAGCTATTGAAATGAACACGCCCGCTTCCGTGAAACGTTGGCACCCGCTATTGGGGGAATGGGTCATTTTCGCCCCCGTAACGGACGATCGTCCTTGGAGCGGCGTGACCCTGAAGCCTGCTGAAGAGGGGCCGTCCTTCGACCCCGGCTGTTACCTGTGCCCCGGGGTGAAGCGATCCTCGGGCCGGCAAAACCCGGCCTATGCCGACGTCTTCGTTTTCGACAATGATTTTCCCTCCTTGCCTCCGGCGGGGATATGCCGCGTGGTCTGCTTCAGTCCCCTCCACAACGTTACCTTGGCGGAAATGCCGGTGGCGGGCGTGGAAAAGGTTTTGCGGATCTTCGCCGCCCAAAGTGAAGAATTATCCCAGCAACCCGGCATCGAGTATGTGACGATGTTCGAGAACAAGGGTCGGGAAATCGGGGTTTCCAATCCCCATCCCCACGGCCAAATCTACGCCACGGATTTCATCCCCCGCATTCCCGCGGCCATGTACCGGAACGCCGAGGCGCATGCTTCCAAATCCGGAAAATGTCTGTTCTGCGAAGTGTTGGAGCGCGAGATCAAAGACGGATCCGGGATGGTCGCGCGCAATCCCCATTTCGCGGCCTATGTTCCGCATTTCGCGCGCTTCAAATACGAGGTGCATATCGTTCCGTTCCGACATGTTTCCTCCCTGGCTGCGCTGACGTCGGAAGAAACCTCGGCCCTGGCCGGGATCTACCGCGAAGTCCTGATTCGCTATGACAACCTGTTCCGCATGATCATTCCCAACATCACGGTGTTCTACAATAACCCCTGCCAGACGGGGTTGAGCGCCGAACCCTGGCATTTCCACATCCAATTCGCCCCGCACATCCGGAGCGCCGACAAGTTGAAATACCTGGCGGGTTTCGAAACCGGGGGAGGCAACATCATTAATCCCGGGCGGCCCGGAGATTCCGCGGAAGAACTCCGGCGGGCGTCGGTGCTGCATTACGCGGAGGAAACCGCGTGACCGAGAACATTAAAAAGCTCCGGGAGGAGTTTCGGAAACGGTTCGGCGCCGAACCGACCGCCATCGCTGCGGCGCCGGGCCGGGTCAACCTGATCGGCGAGCATACCGACTACATGGGCGGTCTGGTTCTGCCCGTGGCCATCAATCGGGAAACGCTGTTCGCACTCCGACCCGTCGACGGAAACGCTATTACCGGATTTTCCCTGAATTTCAGCGAAGAAGTCCAAGACACCTCCGGGGAATTCAACCGCCACCATCCCGTCCGATGGTTCCGGTATGTGCTGGGCGTCCTAAAAGAGATTCGCGACCTGGGACACGTTGTCGGCGGATTCAACTTTTGCGTTTACGGCAACGTGCCCATCGGTTCGGGATTATCCTCATCGGCCACATTGTCGGTGGCGGCGTTGACCGCCTTGCAGTCCGCATTCGGATTCCAAATGGGGAAGAGGGAGGCGGCCCTACTGTGCCGGCGAGCTGAAAACGATTTCGTAGGGGTCCAATGCGGCATCATGGATCAATTCATTTCCATCGCGGGCGCCCGGGACCACGCCCTGCGCATCGACTGCTCCGATCTCTCCATCGAACCCATTCCCGCCCATGTTCCCGGCTGTACCTGGATGGTGATCGATTCCAAGAAGAAACGCGGCCTGGTGAATTCCGAATACAACTTCCGCATCGTGCAATGCCTGAACGGCTTGAGATTCCTGCAGTCCGCCTTTCCCCGCAGGGAAATCGTAAACCTGCGCGATGTTTCGGTCGCAGAGCTGCTCAGTGTCCGGGAAAAGGCCGACGCCATGGTTTTCAAACGGGTGAGGCATGTGGTGACCGAGAACCTGCGGGTGATCCGCGTATGCGAGGCTCTAAAGTCCGGGGATGTGCGCGCTCTGGGCGAGTGCCTGAACGCTTCGCATCTCAGCCTGCGGGACGATTTCGAAGTGTCCTGCCCGGAGTTGAACGCCCTGGTGGAAATCCTTTCGGGCGCGCGGGGAGTGGTGGGAGCCAGGTTGACGGGCGCCGGTTTCGGCGGTTGCGTCATCGCCTTGGTCCGCGATGAAATGATGGCGGAGGTCACGGCCGCGGTGCTGGAAAAGTATCCGCGCATGTTTCCGGGTCAGCGGGCAAAGATCGAAATTTGGCCGATTCGGATTGCGGACGGGGCCAAACTGGTTTATTCCGCCCAAGCCGTTGAGAAAATCGCGGGCTAAAAACCCGAATCAGAAAGGCGCAACATGGCACTGAACTGGATCGATTGGGTAGGCTTCATCGGTTTTTCCATCCTGGTCGTGGCGTATGCCATGTACAAGTCGCGCCGGGAAAACACGGCCGAGGGTTACTTCCTCGGAGGCCGGGGGATGGGGTGGATCCTGGTGGGATTTTCCCTCATCGCCTCCAACATCTCCTCCGAGCATTTCGTGGGGATGTCGGGCCAGGCCTTCGGGGGCGCGGGATTGGCCATCGCCAGCTATGAATACATCGCCGCCGGGTCCCTGGTGTTGATCGCCCTTTTCCTGCTGCCGCTTTACCTGAAGCTCGGCATTTACACCCTGCCGGAATTTCTCGAATACCGTTACGGCCCGGGGCCCCGGACCCTGATGGCTTTTTACATGATGATCGCGTATTGCGGCGTGGTCATGGTCACGGTGCTTTACGCCGGCGCCATCGCCTTGAAAGCCATGTTCGGGTTGGATCTCGCCTACGGGGTCTGGATCGTGGGTCTGTGCGCGGGAATTTACACCGCCTTCGGCGGACTCAAAGCCGTGGCGTATTCCGATTTGCTGCATGGAGCGGCGCTCATCGTCGGCGGAACCGTGGTCACGGTCATCGGCCTGAATCACGTGGGCAACCTCTCGGAGTTCTTCCACAACAACCGGGACAAATTCCACCTGATCCTGCCGGCCAACGATCCCAGCATACCCTGGACGGCCTTGCTCATGGGCATCTGGATCCCCAACTTCTATTACTGGGGATTCAACCAATTCATCACCCAGCGGGTGTTGGCTGCCAAAAGCTTGTCCCAAGGACAGCTCGGCGCCATGTTCGCCGCCTTCCTGAAACTCTTCATTCCCTTCATCATCGTGTTGCCGGGCATCATCGCTTACCAGTTGTACCGCGACAAAATCAGCGATGGCGATTTGGCCTATCCCACCTTGATCAAGGAGATCATCCCTTTCGGCTTGCGGGGAATGCTGTTGGCCGCCCTGTCCGGGGCCATCATGAGCGCCTTGTCCGCCATATTGAATTCCGCCTCGACCATCTTCACCCTCGACTTCTACAAACGCTTCGTTAACCCCGCCGCCGGCGACAAAAAGGAAATCCAGGTGGGACGGATCTCCACCGTGGTCTTCACCGTGCTGGCCTGCCTGCTCGCGCCTTTGCCGGGAAATTTCAAGGGCGTCTTCAATTACATCCAGGAGCTTTGGGGTTGTTTCTCCCCGGGCATCGTGGCCGTATTCGCGTTCGGCCTGGTTTTTCGCAGGGCTCCGACCTTGGCGGCCATGACGGCCATGATTGCCGGCGTTCCCATCTACCTGTTTTTGCTTTGGAAATTTCCCCACACCGCATTTCTCAATCACATGGCCATCACCTTCGCCATTCTGATCGCCACAATGGCGATCATCACCGCGGTCAAACCCCTGAAGGAGCCCGTTCAATTCAAGCAAAGGGGCGACATCGATCTCCGGCAAAGTCCCCTGGCCAAGGTTTTGGGCGTGGTGGTGCTGCTTTTGGTGGCCGGCCTCTATATCGTCTTGCGTTAGCCGATTGAGGGGGGTTTGCTAGCTTCTACGGCCCAAACGCACCCATGAATCCGGCCCAAAAAAGCGATCGATCCTTTCAGGAAACCTCGTTGCACTTGCTTGCGGCCGCCTTGAGCGCGCTCACGCTTTGCCTGCTTTTCGTCGGCGCCATGGTCACCAGCACCAATTCCGGCCTGGCCGTCCCGGATTGGCCCACGACGTTCGGAAAAAACATGTTTACCTATCCCGTCAGCGGAATGAAAGGCGGGATTTTTTACGAGCATGGGCACCGGCTGTTCGCGACGGCCGTGGGATCGCTTACCGTGTTCCTGAATCTTGCCGTTTGGAGTTGGGAACCCCGGAAATGGTTGCGGGGTTTGGCTGTCGCGGCGTTGGGTCTTGTCATTGTCCAAGGACTTTTGGGCGGGATTACCGTCCGCTTCAAG
>JBGPFT010000056.1:0-9321 GCA_041483475.1 Fibrobacteria bacterium
AAATCGAATGGATCGCGAATTCCGGACACACCGCCGGAGGGGCCGCGGCATAAGGCTGGGAGGAGACCTGGCAAACTTTGCAATCCTCGTGATGCGAGGCGAATTCGTGGCGATGGGACGGGGCGAAAACCCCGAGCCACAAAGCCAAATACAGGGCGAAAATTCCCGAACGAATCATGACTGCTCGGTAATATACAATGCTACTCCCCCTCTCCATGCCTTTAAGCATGGAGAGGGGGTCGGGGGGGTGAGGTGGTCAGCCCCGCTCCAACTCCAGCGTCTTGGTAATCGCATCGCAGACGTTCGCGGGACCGAAATACTGGATGGGGCCGGGAAAGAGATATTCGTCTTCGATCTCCCATCCGGCGCGCCGCTTGGCGAATTCCCGGAAAGCGGGGCCCTGGAGATCCACGAGCGCTTTTTGGATTACGGGCTTGAGCTTGCCGTGGCGCGATTCCATGTTGAACATCATGGTGATGGGAACGCCGCCCGCTTCCCATTTCGCAACGCCCCGGGATAGGTTGCGGATCGCGGCCATGTAACCGGTTTTGCCCTCGCGGATCAGCACGGTCGCCGCGCAACCCAGGCCGTAGCAATAGTCGGCATCGAAATTCGAGGGCGCGGCCGCGCGGCCCTCGTATCCGAAGAAATGGTGCTGGGGCGAAAACTTGCCTTTGTACTCCGGATCCCGCTTGAGACGGGACGCCACCATTTCCGACAGCATTTTCTCGGTTTCGATCAAGGAAACCTGCACGTTACCGTGGGGATCGCGATCGAGCAGAAGCTGGGTTTGGATGGAAACCGGCAAGGATTGAAAGGTGGTGGTACTTTCCGATCCCAGCCAGCCCGACACGGCCGTGATTTTTTCAATGGCGGACTTCATGATCCCGAAAGCCCCGGATTTCTCCGCCAGCAAACGATTCACCTCGGCGATCAGGGACTTGATGGAGGGGATGAACTCGACCAGTCCTTCGGGGATCAACACGACGCCGTAGTTTTTCCCCGTCGCGGCCCGCGCCTTGATGGAACGGGCGACTTGCGCCACCACTTGATCGAGGCTTTGTTTTTTCTCCTCGACCTCTTCCGAAATCAACGCGACGTTGGCATGGGTTTGCAGCGCGGCTTCGAGGGTGATATGGCTGGCGGATCGGCCCATCAGCTTGACGAAGTGCCAATACTTGCGCGCCGAGCGGGCGTCGCGGGCGATGTTGCCGATCAGTTCGGAATAAGTTTTCACGGCGGTGTCGAAGCCAAACGAAGTGGGAATTTGCGCGTTCTTGAGATCGCCGTCTATGGTTTTGGGTACGCCGATCACCGAAGTCGTGAGCCCCTTGCCGAGAAAATATTCCGCCAAAATGGCGGCGTTGGTGTTGGAATCGTCGCCGCCGATGATCACGACGGCGTCGAGCTTGAGCTTGCGGATCACCTCGATGCAGCGATCGAATTGTTCCGGGGTTTCCAACTTGGTGCGCCCCGATCCGATGATGTCGAATCCGCCGGTGTTGCGGTAGGCGTCCATTTTCGCGGGAGTGATGATTTCGTATTGCCCTTTTTCCAGGCCGCCGGGACCGCCGCTAAAACCGTAAAGCACGCTTTTATTATTTAAGGCAAGGAGCGAATCGAAAATCCCGGCGATGACGTTGTGTCCACCGGGGGCCTGGCCGCCCGACAAGACGACTCCGACACGCAGCGGCTTGGGCGTTCCGGTGGCGGAATTCCCTGCGCTAAACGCGAGCAGAGGCATCCCATAGGTTTTTGGAAAGGCGGCGCGGATCGCGTCCCGATCCTTGGCGGGAGCCGTGGCCTTGCCCGCCTTGACACGGACGCGGCGAACGCCTTTGGCCAGCGCCGGGGGCAATTTGGGTTGGTACGACTTGCGGCGTTGATCCAGCGCGGAAACCTGTTTCACGGCGGCTCCTGATTCGATTACGAAGCGGCAAAGTTAATACATTGCCCATCCCGGTCGGGATGTGGCTCAGTCTGGTAGAGTACCTGAATGGGGTTCAGGTGGTCGCAGGTTCGAATCCTGTCATCCCGACCAATTTTTCTTCTCCCCTCAATAGTCATAGCTGGCTACAAACCCCAAACTACTGGTATTACGCCGTTTTCCCCCGCGTATACCGCATTCAGCTGGCCCCTTGACATCCTATCATTCAATTGTTTAATTGAATGATAGGATGTTCGAATTCAATTCAGAATCAAACTGCGGGATTGCCCCCTCTACCTCGTGCGCAACACCGGAAGTGCGTGGGGACGTTGAGCGGCTTGACCCTTATGCGTTCATGGCTTCCATTGGCAAGAAAGTCATCCATCCGGGTGGCAGACGTTCCACGGAAGAATTATTTCATCTGGCCGGTTTTAAACCTGGCCAACGCATTCTGGACGTGGGTGCGGGCGTAGGCACGACCGCCATTGAAATCGTAAAGCGCTTCGGATGCGAGGTCGTGGCCGTGGACATTGACACTGGCATGTTGGACAAGGCCCAAGTCAATGCCGACGCGGCAAAGTTGGATGGACGATTGACGATAGAGAAAGCGGATATCCAATCCCTTCCTTATGCTGACGGCACTTTTGACCATGTGGTCATCGAAGCGGTCACCATGTTCGTGGACCGGGAAAAAGCCGCCCGCGAAGCCGTCCGGGTTTGCCGCCCCGGAGGACGGGTGCTCGATCATGAATTCATCTATCGAAAACCGCCCACGGGAAAAATCCGCCGCGTGTTCGAAGGCGAAGTCTGTCCCGGCATCCGCTTTGATACTTCCGAGGACTGGATAGAGCTTTACCGCAACGCGGGGCTCATGGCCTTCGACCATACTACTGGGCCATTTGCCATGATGACCCCGATGGGGATGTTGCAAGATGAAGGCGTTATGAATCTTGCAGCCATGATGGCGCGTACCCTTGCCCATCCGGCGCGAATCAAGAAATCGTTTTGGCTCATGTCCAGAATGGTCCAGGTTTGGCCGTACTTGGGATACGTCGTACTCACAGGTATCAAGCCCCATTTCCATTCCGACTCGTCCCACAATCAAATTCTAACCTAGGAGAATGCCATGAATGATACCGCTACCGCAACCGTCAACTTGGAGGATTTACGCTCCAAAGTCAAAGCCATGTATACCGAGGTGGCCGAATCGCCCGAGGGGAATTTTCACTTTGAAATGGGGCGCGTTTTGGCCGAACGGCTGGGGTATCCCGCCTCTGAATTAGATCACATTCCGGTGGAATCCATGGAAAGCTTTGCCGGGGTGGGTTTTCACCTCGACTTGGCGAGAATTCAATCCGGAGACTCGGTATTGGATCTGGGTAGCGGTTCCGGCATGGATTCGTTCCTCGCGGCCATCCGAACCGGTACAGCGGGAAAGGTGGTGGGAATCGACATGACTGATTCCCAACTCAAAAAAGCTCAAGCCCTCCAAGCCCGCCACGGCTTTCCCCAAGTTTCATTCCGCAAGAGTTATTTGGAGGAGTTGTCCGTGGAGGACGATTCCTATGATGCCGCCATCAGCAACGGCGTGATCAACCTCTGCCCGGATAAAGCTTCCGTATTCAAGGAATGTCATCGTGTCCTCAAAATCGGAGGAAGGCTGGCCATTTCCGACATCGTTACCGAAGTGCAACTGCCGCCGAATGTAGTCTGCAACGCGTCATTATGGGCCGCTTGCATCGGCGGAGCCATGCAGATGGAAAACTATTTGCAGGCTATCACCGAGGCGGGCTTCCGCATGGAAACCGTCCGGGAGAATCCGGAATATCGGTTCCTCTCCAAGTCCGCAGTGGGGGCCACGCGGCAATACGGGGTTAAAAGCGTCTCGCTTTTGGCTGTAAAGGTGTAAGGGAAATGAGCGACGCTACGACATTTAAAGGCGCGGTGTACGAACAAGTGGCTCGCATCGGCAAGGCCGTTTGCAGCCCTCAGAGATTGGAAATCCTGGGAGTATTGTCCCAAGCTCCGCGCACGGTGGAAGTTCTGGCACAGGAAACCGGATTGAGCGTTGCCAACGCCTCGCGCCACTTGCAAATTCTCAAGGGGGCGCGTTTGGTGGAAAGCGAGCGACAAGGCCCCATGGCGTTATATCGTCTGGCGGATGGAAGCGTGGAGCACTTCTTCGGAGCATTGATGAAGATGGCGGAAGGCCGGTTGACGGAGATCAGCCATATCACCAAACAATTTCTGAACGGCAAGGAGGGACTTGAGCCCGTGGACCGAAAGGCTTTGCTCAAGGCCGTGCGCAAAGGCGAAGTCATGGTGTTGGATGTAAGACCCCGGGAGGAATACGAAAACGCCCATATTCGGGGAGCCTTGTCCATGCCTCTCAAGGAATTGGAAAAGAAAATTTCGGAATTACCCAAGAACCAGAAAATCGCGGCCTATTGCCGAGGGCCTTATTGCATGTTCGCGGTCAAGGCCACCGAACTTCTGAGAAAAAAAGGGCTGGACGCAGTCCTGCTCAGAGACAGCGTGCAAGATTGGAAAGCCATGGGTTTTCCACTGGAGACCGGATCCCGGCCAAGACAAATTGCGGCGTGAAGATAATGTTCGCGTCCAATTGAAAGGGGAAATACCATGGGCTCACAAACGGAGATTCAGGGCTTGTTGGCCGGACAAAAGAAAACCTGGAACGACTTCGCCCCCGGTTGGGGAAAGTGGGACAAGTTTTTCATGCACACCATCGCGTCCATGGGAGAGGAAATCTTGTCCGCCGTGAATCTCAAACCGGGCCAGCGCGTTCTGGATGTGGCCACTGGCACGGGTGAGCCGGGACTCAGCGCGGCCAAAAGAGTACGCCCCGGCGAAGTCATCGGTATCGACATTGCCGAAGGGATGATTCGCATCGCTCGCGAAAATGCCACACGTCAAGGTCTCTCCAACTACAAAGCCGAAGTTTTGGAGGCTTCATCCCTGCCCTACCCGGAGGGACATTTCGACTTCGTGATCTGCCGTCTTGGACTCATGTTTTTCGGGGATGTTCATGCGACTTTGGCCGAACTTCGCCGCGTCCTTAAGACGGGCGGAAAAGCGGCTTTTTCAGTGTGGGCCGAACCGGCAAACAACGCTTGGGCCACCACGATTGGAAGCATCTTCACGAAAATGCTGGCTTCACCTCCTGTTCCCGAAGATGCGCCCGGCCTGTTTCGCTTCGCCAAATCGGAAAAATTGCGGACGGCCTTTGAAAATGCCGGATTCGACGGCTTCGAACTCAGGGAGGTCGGAGGAGAAATGCGTTTTGAATCACCGGCTCAGTATTGGGAATTCATGACCGAAGTGGCAGCCCCCATCGCCCGCGCATTGGAAGGTGTGTCGCAAGAGAAGCGAACCGAAATTCGCGCCGCCGTTTTGGCTGAAGCGGAAAAGCATGTTTCCGGAGGGGGTTTTGCCTTGTCGTGGAAAACCTGGGTGGCAGTGGCGGCCAGGAACAAATGATTTTTCGACCCTACTATTACTTTGAAACCGGTTGTGCCGCTTATCTCTTTGGTTGCGGAGGCAAGGGCAAATGCGCCGTGGTGGATCCCCACGAAGAAGATATGGATGCCTACCTCGCTTTCGCATCCGCCCAGGGGATGAAAATCACCCATGTCATCGATACGCACATTCACGCCGATCACCGTTCCGGTGGACTTGCTTTGGCCCAAAAGGCCCAAGCTCCTTATTGCCTTCATGAATCGGCGAAAGTCGAATATCCCTTCGAACCTTTGCGCAACGATCAGGAAATCGAGCTTGGAAACACGCGGGTCAAGGTCCTCCACACTCCCGGCCATACCCCTGAGAGCATATGCTTGCTGGTAACTGATTTGAGACGGGGAACAGACCCCTGGTTTGTCCTGACCGGAGACACCCTTTTTGTCGGAGCGGTAGGACGACCCGATCTCCCAGGCCGCGCCAAGGAAAATGCGAACGAACTTTTCACCAATATCCATGAAAAAATTCTTACCCTGCCCGGCGACCTGGAGATCTATCCGGGACACTTTTCTGGGTCCGCCTGCGGAGTGGGTATGAGCGGCAAGCCTTCCAGCACCATCGCCTTTGAAAAACGCTGGAACAAAATGCTTTCGATGGACCGCAATGAATTCACCAAAGCCCTTGAAACCGTGCCGCCAAAATCCGCAGAGATGGATGGCATCCTGAATTACAACCGCTCCCACCCCGATCCTCACAATTCCTAAGACCTGGAAATTGATAAAAACCACTGCCACAAACTCCGGCATTCGATTGGGATTGAGGGAGAACGCCGCCCAATTCTCCCTGCTCATGCTCATCAACGCTTTCGTGGGCGGCATGGTGGGCCTGGAAAGAACCGTGATGCCCCTCATCGGCACCCGGGAATTCCACGTGCTCCTGAATACGGCGGCGGTGAGTTTCATCATCAGTTTCGGGTTGGTGAAAGCCGTCGTGAACCTCGTTTCCGGGAAGCTTGCGGATCATTACGGACGCAAGCGCATCCTGGTGGCGGGCTGGCTCATCGGAGTACCGATTCCCTTTTTGATTATGTGGGCTCCACATTGGAACTGGATAGTCGTCGCCAACATCCTTTTGGGAATCAATCAGGGATTGACATGGTCCATGGCGGTTGTCATGAAAATCGATCTGGCGGGAACGAAACAGCGCGGACTGGCAGTCGGGCTCAACGAGTTCACCGGTTATCTATCCGTCGGACTCACGGCCTTTGCGACGGGTTATTTGGCTACGCGCTATGGTTTGAGACCACAGCCTTTCTATCTCGGCGTCGGATACGTTTTTTTTGGCCTCTTGCTTTCAGCATTTGCACTGCGCGAAACCCTCCCTTACGCCCGCTTGGAGAATACAGCGCTTCCAGATTCGGGTCCACTCGACTTCAAAGCCGTTTTCAAGAAAACAACATGGGGAGACCGTTCCCTCTTCGCATCCTGCCAAGCGGGTTTGATCAATAATTTGAACGATGGTATGTCGTGGGGGATTTTTCCTCTCTTTTTCGCCTCCAAAGGTTTGGGCATCGCCAGCATTGGCACCTTGAAATTCGTGTATCCGGCAGTATGGGGCGTGACGCAGTTGGCAACGGGTCCCTTGTCGGATCGTTTTGGCAGAAAGCCCTTCATTGTCTGGGGCATGATTGTTCAGGCCGTCGCCATCTGGCTGACGCTTTGGGGAGAGAACTTCACGGTTTGGATTTTAGGCAGTGTACTACTTGGGATAGGGACGGCAATGGTTTATCCCGCTCTGCTTGCGGAAGTGGTGGATCGTTCTGGACCATCTTGGCGATCCAGCGCGCTGGGCGTATACCGCTTTTGGCGCGATCTGGGCTATGCCATTGGGGCGCTATTCGCCGGTATCATCGCGGATTTATTCGGATTCGGATGGGCCATCGGATTGGTGGGTCTGTTGACGTTCCTATCCGGCTTGCTGGTGGCTGTTAAGATGGCTCGCGGTGATGGCCAATATCAGATGTAAACCAGGCTGTATTGTTCCAGGACCGTTCGGAACTCCTCCACCAGGGCCGACCAATTTCTTTTCAGTAATGATATCCGAACAGGATGCCGCCGAAGAATCCGCCGGGATTGACTTTCTGGCGCCGAAAGGTGGTTTCTGACACCGAATAAGACCAATCCACGCCCAAATCGAAATGTCGCCACAATACCCAATCCAACCCTGTTTCCACGTTCAATCCCGTTACGCTTCGATTCCACTCGGGCTTGGCGCCCGTATCCACCGCCGCGGCTATCATCTGCAAATCCGCGCCGAGATAGAGATGGGGATGAAAAAGCCTATCGCCCGCGCCCCAGGTTTTCCGAATTCCCGCTCCAAATTCCGTAGTGGCCGACTTCCTGCTGATAAATGACGGATTCGAATCGGTTTTGCTGGATAGCACAATATCCGTCACGATGCCGATGGGCCAAGAACGGCGGCGGATTTCGAAGACGAATCGACCCGCGCTTTGATTCGCTACGGGAATAAATTCCTTTTCCATGAATTTGCGCCCCAAGGTGAGATTCAAATTCCAAGTCCACCGCCGATCCGGATTTTCAGCCGCCAGCTTTACCGCCTCGGATTGGGAAGGCGGCGCCGCGGCCACCAGAGGGGCGGCGGTTGCCTTGCTCGCGGAATCCCTCGCGCCGCGCATCTGCTTTTCCAAATTCAATTCCTGCTTGGCCCGATCGAAAGTGGAGTGGATTTCCTCGCTGACGAACAGATCGACGATGCCCGCTCCCGGATCCATTTCCAGCATCTTGAACAGCCAATATTTCCCCTTTTCCCGCGTGGCCGGATCGGCCGCGTAAATCACTCCCAGATACTTGGCCACGACCAGGCTGTCCTGGCGGCGCAGGACATGCCCGTGACCGCGGAAGGATTCCAGGGCCTGCGTCAGCGATTCGAAATTCCCTTCACCGTATTCGCGCCGCACCGCGGCGACGTTCAAGGTGTCGCTGACCACGATGGTGGAGCCCGACAAAACCTTTTCCTGGGGGGAGGTTCCGGCCGAAATCCATGCCGCCGCGCAAAGCAAAAACGAAACCGCCGGGCTTTTATGATCCGTCCGCATCGGTGGAGATTATAGAATTCGCAAAGCCACCCGGCCCTATTTCAGGGGCTCAAGGCCTTTCCGCCCAGGTTCCTCGGCTTGTCTCCGGAAAGGGGCGCGAGCAGAACGACGGAACCCTTGTCCGTCCGATGCAAGGAAACCTTTGCCGGCTTGCGGGAAAATCCCCGCGCGTTCTTCAGGGCCGTGGGCGTCAAAAAACCCCGGGCATTCAGCCAGGTCATGGCCCAACCGGGCCATTGGGAGGCTTCAGCCAGCGTGGGGGCCCCGTATTGTCCGTCCGCCAAGCCGAAGCCGTGGGGACCGTTGGTCAGGAGATGCAATTCCGCGGATACGCCCTTGCTCAGGCAGGAATCGTAGAAGGCCTGGCTGTTGCGAACCGGAACCGTGGCGTCATTGAGGCCGTGTACCAGGAAGGCGGGCGGGGTTTGGGGCGTTACCTGCAACTCATTGGAAAGGAGGTCAACCAACGCCTGGGAAGGACTGGTCCCGAGCAATTGGTTGCGCGATCCGACATGCGTGAAAGACAAGTTCATCGTGATTACCGGGTAAAGCAGGAGCAGGAAATCGGGGCGGCAGGATTGCCGATCCACCGTATCGACAGCCGTGGGATTGACCGCGTCGAAATGCGTGCCTACGGTGGAGGCCAAATGCCCTCCGGCCGAAAACCCAAGGATGCCGACGCGCCGGGGATCGACGCGGTAGCGCACGGCATTGCTGCGCACCCAGCGCATAGCCCGTTGCGCGTCCTGCATCTCGATGGGATGGCGGTAGCCCGCCGAACCCAGGCGATACTTGAGCACGAAAG
>JBGPFT010000057.1:0-9267 GCA_041483475.1 Fibrobacteria bacterium
ATTCGCTTCAGCCATTTTTTCATGATGCACGCCCCTTTCCCCGGCAAGGCCGTTGGTGCCGACGGGAATCCCGGCGCTTCAACCCCATGGACCAAAAGGAGAAACAAAAACAGCAACCCGGGGCAAAATTTTTTTTCCTCATTTTTTCCGGGCGCGACCGCAGCGGTTTTTCATTGGGCGGTTAGGGCTTAGGCGGTTTTCCCGTAAAGGGGGTTGGCGGTGGGCGGAACCGAAAACGCCTGCGGGTAGCTTCGCATCTTGAATGTTTACACTGACTTGCAAGCGATCTCGCGGCGCGCTTTCAGAGATCGTTTTTCCTGGAAAAATCAGACGCGGGTAAAAGTTAGATTGGAACCCCGGTCGACAAATTGGCAAGCGGAGGTTGCGATGCGCTTCGAGAGGAAATTTACCCAGGAAGGACAAAATCCCTACGACATCGTCCAGTACGCCTGGCGCAAATCCCAGGTGCGCGCGGTGGATTCCTCGGCCGCTTCCGCGGCCATGGAAGTCGAAGTCCCGGAAAGCTGGTCGCAGACGGCCACCGACATTTTGGCGCAGAAATACCTGCGTCGCCGCGACGTGCCCGTGGGTGCAAGCGGGACCGCCACCGGGAGCGAAAACAGCGTGCGCCAAGTGGTGGATCGCTTGGCGGGTTGCTGGCGGCATTGGGGAGAACAACTCGGGTATTTCGACGGACCCGGAGACTCCCAGGTTTTTTACGACGAGTTGGCCGTCATGCTGTTGCGGCAGATGGCCGCGCCCAATTCCCCGCAATGGTTCAACACCGGCCTGAACTGGAAATACGGCATCGCCGGCAGCGCGCAAGGGCATTATTATGTCGATCCGAAGGACAATCAGATCAAGCATTCCACCGACGCTTATACCCGGCCGCAACCGCATGCCTGCTTCATCCAATCGGTGAAGGACGATCTGTTGGGCGACGGCGGCATCTATTCTTTGCTCCAGCGCGAGGGTCGCATCTTCAAGTACGGCTCCGGCACGGGCACCAATTTCAGCGCCATCCGCGCCTCGGGCGAGCATTTGGGCGGGGGCGGGGTTTCCTCCGGACTCATGTCCTTCCTCAAGGTGTTCGATCGCGCCGCGGGCGCCATCAAGTCCGGCGGCACCACGCGCCGCGCGGCCAAGATGGTATGCCTGGATCTCGATCATCCCGAGGTCGAGGAGTTCATCTCCTGGAAAAGCCGCGAGGAGGAGAAGGTGGCTTCGCTGCTGGCCGGATCGGCTTTGCTTCGGGCCAGCGAAGCGGCCTTGAAACCCGGCAGCGACGCAAATCCCTCCGTACCCGGGGCCGGCTTCGTGCCGGAGGCGCTTTGGGATCGGGCCCGCGCCCTTCAACGCCAGGGCGTGACCCTGGGCGATCGCGAAGTGTACGACTCCCATTTCGAGGGCGAGGCCTATATCACGGTGAGCGGGCAGAACTCGAACAACTCCGTGCGCGTGCCGAATTCCTTCCTCGACGCGGTGGACGCGGATGCCGACTGGCATCTGCTCAGGCGCGTGGACGGCAAGGTGCACAAGACGGTGCGGGCCAAGCAGCTTTGGAATCGCATCGGCCGAGCGGCCTGGGACTGCGCCGATCCGGGCGTGCAATACGACGACTTGATAAACGAATGGCATACTTGCCCGGCCGACGGGCGCATTCGCGCGTCCAATCCCTGCTCCGAGTACATGTTTCTCGACGATACCGCCTGCAACTTAGCCTCGCTCAATCTGGTGACTTTCCAGAAAGAGGACGGCACGCTCGATATCGATGCCTTCGCGCATGCGGTGCGCCTATGGACCGTGGTACTCGACATCTCCGTGGGCATGGCGCAATTTCCCTCTCCGGAAATCGCGCGCAAATCCTACGACTATCGCACCTTGGGCCTGGGCTACGCCAATCTCGGCGCCTTTCTCATGCGCACGGGAATTCCCTATGATTCCCCGGCCGCCGCCGACTGGACCTCGGCCATCACCGCCATTTTGGGCGGCGAATCCTACGCGGCTTCGGCGGAAATCGCGGCGAGCCTCGGAGCTTTTCCCCGTTTCGCCGCCAATCGCGATCCCATGCTGCGCGTCATCCGCAATCACGAGCGCGCGGCGCGCGCCGCCGCGGCCTCCGAATACGAGGGGCTGTCGGTGATCCCGCGCGCCCTGGCCGGGGAATTCTGCCCCGAGTCCATGATGAAGGCCGCCCGCTCGGCCTGGGAACGGGCCTTGGTGCTCGGAGCCAGGCACGGTTTCCGCAACGCCCAAGTGACCGTGCTCGCCCCCACCGGCACCATCGGCCTCATCATGGACTGCGACACCACGGGCATCGAGCCCGATTTCGCCATGGTGAAGTTCAAGAAACTGGCCGGTGGCGGCTACTTCAAGATCGTCAACCGTTCCTTGCCCGTGGCGCTGCGGGGTCTCGGATATTCCGCCCATGAAAGCGACGCCATCGAACGCTATTGCCTGGGCAGCGGCAGCTTAGAGAACGCCCCGCACGTGAACCGCGCCACCTTGGCCGAACGCGGCTTCACCGACGAGGTGTTGCGCAAGGTCGAGAAGGCTTTGCCTTTGGCGCTTTCGCTGGAGGACGCCTTCCATCCCCGGCTGCTGGGCCGCGAATTTCTTTCCGGCCTCGGTGCCCGGCCCGACGCGTTGGACGGCGACGGCTACGAGGTGTTGGAGTCGCTGGGTTTCTCCCCGGACCATATCGAGGAAGCCGATCGTTACATCTGCGGCGCGCAAACCGTGGAAGGGGCGCCTTTCCTCAAGCCCGAGCATTACGCGGTGTTCGATTGCGCCAGCAAATGCGGCAATGGCGTGCGCATGATCTCGCCGCTGGGCCATTTGCGCATCATGGCGGCGGCGCAGCCTTTCATTTCCGGCGCTATTTCCAAGACCGTGAACCTGCCCAATGAAGCCACGGTGGCCGACATCCAGGGCGTCTACCGCGAGGGCCATGAGGGCATGCTCAAGGCCATTTCGGTATACCGCGACGGCTGCAAGATGTCCCAACCGCTCAACGTCAAGAAGGCGCGGCAAAAGCCCCAGGCGACGACCTCGGTTCATGTTCCCGCACCCGATGCCGCGTGGGAAGCGATGGCGGCCGGTGCGCGCCCCAAACCCGTGCGGCGCAAGCTGCCGGCGCGCCGCGGCGGCTTCGTGCAGGAGGTTTCGGTGGCCGGCCACAAGCTGTTCCTGCGCACGGGCGAATACCCGGACGGCGCCTTGGGCGAGATCTTCATCGACATGTACAAGGAGGGCGCCGGATACCGCGGCATCCTGAACTGCTTCGCGGTACTGACCTCCAAGGCCTTGCAATACGGGATTCCGCTGGAGGAACTGGTGGACACCTTCACCTTCACCCGCTTCGAACCCGCGGGCCCGGTGGAAGGACATGAGAACATCAAGAATTGCACCTCGCTGCTCGATCTCATCTTCCGCGCCCTCGGGCTTACCTATTTGGGGCAAACCGATTTCGTGCACGTGAAACCGGTGGAAGCCCCGGGGGCCCGCACCGGCGGAACCACAACGGGGGAAAGTCCAGCGGAGGGATCCGCCCCGTCTTCCGCGCCGGTGGTTTCCGAGAACCTGCCCGTGGTCTCGACCGCGGCAAAGTCGGGCCCCTACGCCTCCATGACGCGCGGCGAAGCGTCTGATTTATCCCGGCGGGCCGGTTACACCGGAGACGGGTGTTCCTCTTGCGGCTCGATGCGCGTGCGGCGGAACGGGACCTGCGTGGTATGCGAGGATTGCGGGACCACCAGCGGCTGTTCCTGAGAAACCGCGCCGTCAACGCGGCAAACCGTCGATCGCTTCCAGCACGGCTGCGGGCGTCAACACCTGGGGAAGAATCCGGTAATCGGGTCCGCGTCCCGAATACAGCACATACAGAGGGATACCGTTGCGGCCATAGCCTTCCAGCGCCTTTCCGATGATCGAGTCGCCTCCGGTCCAATCGGCTTTGAAGGCGGCGACGTTCCTGTCTCCAAATCGGCGGGCCAACTCGGGCCGGCTTAGCGCCACTTTTTCGTTGACTTTGCAGCTCAGGCACCAATCCGCGGTGAAGTCGATGAACACGGGCCGGCCCGCAGCCAGCGAGGCGGCGAGGCCTTCGAAGGAAAAAGGCTTCCAATCGATGCGTTCCGCGCTCGCCGCGGGAGAGGGGCGGGAGAGGTTGCCGGTGCGATGCAATACCAGGAACAGCGCCGGGACGAAAATCGCCAGCGCCGTCAGCGCGGCCGTGAGGCGGATATGCCCCGGATGATGCAGCGCCATCCATTTTCCCAGGATCCAAGCGCTGAGGCCGCCCAACAGCAAAAGTCCGAGGAGGACGGCCATGGAGTCGACTCCGGTTTGCTTCCCGAACACCCAGGCCAGCCAAACGGCCGTGGCGAGCAGGGGGAAGCCCATGAATTGCTTGAGGTTTTCCATCCAGGGACCGGGTTTGGGTAAAAAGCGGAGAAGTTCGGGCATTCCGGAAAGGAGCAGATAAGGAAAAGCCATTCCCAGCGCCAGAACGGTGAATATGAGCAAGGCCGCGGCGTTGCTTTGGGTGAAGGCATAGGCAAGCGCCGTGCCCATGAAGGGTCCGGTGCAGGGCGTGGCCACCAAAGTGGCGGTGACTCCGGCGAGAAATGAGCCGTCGAGGCCGTCGCCGCCTTTGGGGCGAACGCGCGTGAACAGGTATCCCAGTTCGAAAACGCCGAATAGGTGCAGGCTGAAAAAGAAGAACAGGGAGCAGAGTATGATGAGGAAGGAAGGGGATTGCAGCTGGTAGCCCCAGCCCAACCCCCGGCCGCCACGCCGCAAAATGAGGAGAAGTCCCGCCAATGCCCAGAACGAAACCAAGGTCCCGGCGGTGAAAGCCAGGCCGTGCGCGAAAATATGTGAACGCCGGCGCCCCGCCCGCTGGACGAAATCAAAAATTTTCAACGACAGCACGGGCAACACGCAGGGCATGAGGTTGAGGATCAGGCCGCCCAGGAAAGCGAGCGGGAGCATGGCGAGGAAATGCATAGGGAGTAATATACCCACACCCTCACCCCCCGGCCCCCTCTCCATGCCTAAACGCATGGAGAGGGGGAGAGGAAAAATTTTTCTTTGATTGTTTGTGGAGCGAATCGACCTTCCCTTCTCCATCCCTTTAAGGATGGAGAGGGGCTAGGGGTGAGGTATATTTTCGCCATGGATTTCCTGGCGGTGGCTTTGGGCGGGGCGGCGGGGTCGGTAGCGCGCTACGCCGTGCAGGGGGCCTTTCGCGCTTGGCTGGGAACGGCTTTCCCCTGGGGTACCCTGGCGGTTAACCTGCTCGGATCCCTCCTGATCGGGCTTTGCGCGGCCGCCGCCGAAAGAAGCTGGCCCTGGCTCCGGCCCTGGGCCATGACCGGATTTTTGGGAGGCTTCACGACTTTCTCCGCCTTCAGTTTCGAAAACGTCCACCTCATCCGCAACGGGCAAGGCCTGGCGTTTACGCTGAACATCATCGTCAGCATGATCGGCGGCGCGGCACTGGCTTGGGCCGGTTATCTGGGTGGACGGGCCTTGGCCGGTTCCCCATAGCGGGAACGGCGGCGATTGCTTAATTTTGGTCCCTCTTTAAGGAAACCCGCATGAGGAAATGGCGCACCGAGGATTCCCGCGAGCTGTACAACGTGGGCGGCTGGGGCATCGGGTATTTCGGCATCAACGAGAAGGGCCATGCCACCGTATCGCCGTACAAGGAAAAGGGCCCGGCCATCGATATCAAGGACATCATGGACGAGTTGAGCCTCCGCGATATCACCGCGCCGGTGTTGCTTCGCTTCCCCGACATCCTCGATCATCGCATCGAGCAAATCTCACAATGCTTCGAGAGCGCGGCGCGCGAATTCGAGTTCCAAGGCAAAACGTTCAACGTCTATCCCATCAAGGTCAACCAGCAGCGCCCGGTACTCGAGGAGATGGTGCGCCACGGCAAGAAATTCAACATCGGGCTGGAAGCCGGCTCCAAACCCGAGCTCCATGCGGTGCTTTCCATCATGGATCACCCCGAGTCGCTCATCATCTGCAACGGCTATAAGGATGAGGAGTTCATCGAGCTGGCCCTCCTGGCGCAGAAGATGGGCAAGCGTATTTTCGTGGTGGTGGAAAAACTGAACGAGCTTCGCCTCATCAAGAACGTGGCCCAGCGCTTGAACGTGCAGCCCAATATCGGGGTGCGCATCAAATTGGCCAGCTCGGGCAGCGGCAAATGGGAGGACAGCGGCGGCGATCAGAGCAAGTTCGGCTTGAACTCCGCCGAGTTGCTGGAAGCCGTAACCTTCGCCAAACAGGAGGGCATGGAAGGCAATATCCGCCTCATTCACTTCCACCTGGGCAGCCAAATCACCAATATCCGCAAGATCAAGGCCAGCCTGCGCGAAGCCGCGCAGTTTTATATCCAACTGCAGCAATTGGGGATGAAGATCGAATTCGTGGACGTGGGCGGCGGCCTGGGCGTGGACTATGACGGCACGCGTTCGACATCCCCCAATAGCGTGAACTACACCATCCAGGAATACGCCAACGACGTGGTGTATTCCATGGTGGTGGCCGCCAACAAGGTGGGGCTCCCGCATCCCAATATCATCGCCGAGTCGGGACGCGCCCTCACGGCGCACCATTCCGTGCTCGTGTTTAACGTATTGGAAACCACAGCCCTGCCGTTGTGGAACGAAACGGATCTTCCCGTCGGCGAAGCTGAGCACGACCTCGTGCGCGAGCTGCACGGCATTTGCCGCAACCTTTCCAACAACAGTCTGCTGGAATTCTGGCACGACGCCTTGCAAATCCGCGAGGACATTCTCGACGGCTTCAATCTGGGCATGGTGGATCTCAAGACGCGCGCCACGGCCGAGCGCCTGTTCTGGACCATCGCTCAGAAAGTGCATCGCATCGTGGCCGAGATGAAGAACCCGCCCCTGGAACTGCAGGGGCTCTCCAAGCTCATGGCGGAGAAATATTTCTGCAATTTCTCCCTGTTCCAGTCGCTGCCCGATGCCTGGGCCATCGATCAGATTTTTCCCATCATGCCCTTGCAACGCCTGGACGAGGAGCCGGTTTCCCACGCCACCTTGCAGGACATCACCTGCGACTCCGACGGGCAAATCGACCGCTTCATCCGCGCCGGGGAATTGGGGCGCAGCCTGCCCCTGCATCCGCTCAGGGAGGGCGAGCCCTATTTTCTCGGAGCTTTCCTCGTTGGCGCCTACCAGGAAATCCTCGGCGATCTCCACAACCTGTTCGGGGACACCAACGCCGTCCACGTGGTGTGCGACGGCGATGCCTACCGGATCGAGCAGGTGATCGACGGCGAATCCGTGGCCGATGTGCTCGATTACGTTCAGTTCTCCGCCAAGAAGTTAGTGCGCGACATGGAATCTTGGGTGTCGGCCTCGGTGAAGGAAGGCCGCATCACCCATCCCGAGGGCAAGGAATTCCTGGCCAATTACCGCTCGGGATTGTACGGGTACACGTATTTGGAGTGAGGCGGCGAAAACGCGGGGGGCAAGGGGTGGTGGACTGAGTATTACTTCGCCGCCGCACCCACAATGGACAGAACCAATGCGCCGATCAGATAGTATTTCCAGAAAGTGCCCCAACCCGATCCCTTTTGTTCTTCGGGGTGTCTGCGGAAGGTGACGCCCACGTCGGCGGCAAAGCCGTGATCGACGTCGCTGTTGAACACCACCTGGTATTGCCCCCGCAGCATGACGTGGACGTCGTAGGTGCGGAACAACATCATGCCGCCCTGCACGTTCAAAGCCGGGCCGGAATTACGCTTATCCGTGTTCACGGTACTGGGGTCGATGACATAATGCAGGCCGATCCCACCCCCGAGGAAAGGGGAATAGTCGGTGCGGTTGAAGACATAGTTGAGATTGAAGTCGCCGCCAACCACATGGGGGATGGCCCACACGAAATCCGCGTTTAAGAGCAGGTTATCCCGAAACTCCCATGAGTTCATCCAGGAGAGTCGGATCAATTGGGAATAGACTTTGGGGGTTTGCGTGGAGGTGCAGGTATAGTAACCTAAGCTGTCATAACCGCAGGATTGGCCGTTGTTGACAATCGCATAGCTATTGTTCACGGGAAAGAGGTAACCCAGGGCGAAGCCTCCGCTATACAGGCTGCGGCGGCGCGACGGCGCCTTGTTTTCCTCCTTGTCCGTGATGTTGTCCAGGGAGGCGACTTCTTCGATGCTTTTGCGGTTGAGGACGGCGTCGGCGATGCGCTTGGTCACCGGTTCCAGATCCTCGATGGAGGTGGCCGAAAGGCGTTGGCTGAAAAACTTGCTCCCATCGCTGTGCAAAATGGCCGAGGCAAAAATCCACTTGGTTCCCAAGCGATGCAAAGAGGCATAAACCACCTCGTCGGCATTCGCCCCACTTGCGGCTTTCATGGCGCAATCCCTTTCTTCACAAGGCCGAAGGGAATCGGGAGCGAGTACGAGTTGCCCCTTAAATTGATTTTCCACCGCCTCTCGGTACAGGCGGTTGATGGCGGCCATGTCCTCGGTTTTCTCCACGTCCCCGGTTACGGGCAGCAGCAAGAGACTTTTGCCCATCGCCGTGGTCGCCAACAGTCCTAGGACCAAAGCCATGAAGCGCATGGTATTTCTCCTTATGTCGTCGTTCGCCGAGGATAAGGTACCAAGTGTAAAGCGATTAACGCATTGGACGCTGTGGTCCCGCACGATGTAACCCGATGGGGTGCGCGCCTCAATTGAACGTCGTATTGAACATTACGCCGAATTGATTCGCGGAAAAAGCGCCTTTGTATGAGGGATCCATAGTATAGGATGTATCCGCCGCATCTCCCGCCGATTCGTCACCGGCAAAAAATGCATAGTACGCGGAAATGCCGAGGCCCCAATTTTTCGACACCCACCATTCCTTGCCTATTTTGAACTGGAGATCATAACCGCTCGCGTCGCTGTATCTACCGTAAGAGTCGTTGTGCAAACCGTATTTGTTTTCCACCATCAACTCGCCCCGCCCCAGGGTTCCATTCACGAAAACATTATACGGCATGAAGTAATAGGTGATCCCCAAGCCAGCGGCGACGATGGAACCTCCGCCGCCGCTATCCGGAGATGATTGGCCCAAGCCGTTTACGTCCAAACCCTTCCCTGAAAAATCGCCGCCGATAATCGGGTTTATCAACATGTCGAAGCTCAAGATGAGATTCTTTTGCACGGCCCCGCCGATTTTGAAATCCATCATGGGGCCGCCGCCGGAGACGGTTGCCGTGCCG
>JBGPFT010000058.1:0-9226 GCA_041483475.1 Fibrobacteria bacterium
ACCAACAACAATTGCGGCGGCGACGGAACCTGCGGCATATTGCGCGTTAAACAAGCTCCGAACGGGGACATTTATCTCGGCAACCTAGGCGCCAGCGGCGGTTGGTCTGTGCGCAGCGGTATGCAGCCCGGTTTCAGCGTGTTGCATGACAATGGAACAACCGCCTTTGAAATCAAGGCCATCCGTTCCACGGGCGCGGGCGGCTTCGAATTGGAATTTACGCAGCCTGTCAATACCGGCACCGCCGGCTCAACCGCCAATTACACCGTTCGGCAATACCAGAACATCGCCGTGGAGGCCTACGGCGGCGGAGCTTATCAAGGCATGACGACCTTGACCGTTAATTCCGCCACAGTGAATTCGAACCGGGTGACCTTGGCGATCACCGGATTGCTGGCCGCCCACGTGGTGAAATTCAATTTTGGCGCCATCACTTCCTCGACCGGCGCCGCCCTGTTCACCCAATTCGCCGCGTATAATCTGAACCGCCTGGGCCCAGGCACGGATTATCTACCCGTGGTGACCCCCGTCGCGCAACATGCCGTGGAAACATCGGGTTGGAAATTGTTGTCCTCCAACGGTTTTCACGTGGTACAATTTGTGGGCGCCGGTTTTGTGCCCCGCTCGGCGGCCGTTTACGACATGAAGGGTGTCAAGATTTACCAGAGCCCGGTAACCGAAGCTTCCGAGATTCGTTTGGAAACCGGCAGGCTTTCCAAGGGGATGTACCTGGTGCGCGTGGCTGAAAAGGCCAAGAGCACAACCCGTACGCTGCTGATTCCTTAAAGAAGGTTAAGACCCGATTTTCCACGCCTTCCCATTCCGGGAGGGCGTTTTTTGTTGTACCATATCCGAAAAGAACAGGAGACGCCATGACGACTGAAGCCAAGGAAGGCGAATTCGAACTCAAAATCGACACCAGCAAGATGTCGAAGGAAAAGGCCGAGGCCATGATGGTGGCCGAGTCCAACCGCGAAACCAAATGGGAAAATCCGAGTTTCGCGGGCGGTTTGTTCATGGGCCGGTTTCTACCCGAACTGATCTCCCCCTACCCCGAACAAAGCCCCGAGGACAAGGCCGTGGGCGACAAACTCCTGGCTGAAGTGGAAGCTTTTCTGAAGGCCAATCTCGATCCGGACGAAGTGGATCGCACCCGCGAAATCCCGAAAAAGGTGATCGACGGTTTCACCAAGATGAAATTGTGGGCCATGAAAATCCCCAAGGAATACAACGGCTTGGGCTTGAGCCAGGTCAATTACAACCGCGCCGTTTCCCTGGTGGCGAGCTATTGCGGTTCCACGGCCGTATGGCTTTCGGCCCATCAAAGCATCGGCGTGCCGCAACCGTTGAAGATGTTCGGCACCCCGGAACAAAAAAAGAAATGGCTGCCCCGTTTCGCCGCAGGCGCCATTTCCGCCTTCGCCCTCACCGAACCAGACGTGGGCTCGGATCCGGCCAAGATGAGTACCTCGGCCGTGCCTTCTCCCGACGGTTCGCATTACATTCTGAACGGCTTGAAACTGTGGTGCACCAACGGCCCGGTGGCCGACATCATGGTGGTGATGGCCAAGACGCCTCCCATCGTCAGGAAGGGGAAGGAAATCGCCCAAATCACCGCCTTCGTGGTGGAAAAGAACATGCCCGGCGTCGAGTTGGTGCATCGCTGCGATTTCATGGGTATACGCGCCATCCAGAACGGTTTGATGCGCTTCAACAACGTGAAGGTGCCCAAGGAAAACATCGTCCTGGGAACGGGCAAGGGGCTCAAGCTCGCGCTCACCACCTTGAACACGGGACGCCTCACCTTGCCGGCCGCAGCCGTGGGCATGGGCAAGCAATGCCTGAACATCGTGCGCAATTGGGGCAACGAGCGCGTGCAATGGGGCATGCCGGTGGGAAGGCATGAAAGCATTTCCCACAAAATCGCCTATATGGCTTCCACCCAATTTGCCATGGAAGCCGTCACTTGGCTGACCTCGGCCATGGCGGATCGCGGAGGCACCGACATCCGCATCGAGGCCGCGATGGCCAAACTGTTTTGCTCCGAGGCGGCCTGGAAGATGATCGACGAAACCATGCAAATCCGCGGCGGGCGGGGCTACGAAACCGCGGAGTCATTACGCGCACGCGGCGAAAAGGGCGTTCCCGTGGAACGCATGATGCGCGACTGCCGCATCAACCGCATCATCGAGGGAACTTCGGAAATCATGCACCTGTTCCTGGCGCGCGAAGCCCTGGACCCGCATATGGAGGTGGCCGCCGAGCTCATGCTCAAGCATTTGCCCCTGAGCCGCCGCCTCAAGGCCGGAATCAAGATGGCCAACTTCTACAGCAAATGGTATCCGCAGCAATGGGTGAATGCGGGAATGTTCCACGCCTATTCTGAATTCGGTCCCAAGCTGGCGCGGCATATGAATTACGTGGAAAGCACCAGTCATCACCTGGCCCGCAGCATTTTCCATTCCATGGGCATGTACCAGAATACCTTGGAACGCCGGCAGATGATCCTGGGGCGTTACGTGGACGTGGGCACCGAGCTTTTCGCCATGGCGGCTTCCTGCGCCCGGGCCAAAATGCTTTCGGATCGGGAGCCGGGGAATCCCCATCCCGTCCATTTGGCGAACTATTTCTGCAAGGAAGCGAGTCGCCGCGTCGAAAGCCTGTTCGCGGCCCAAAGCGACAACGACGACGCGCAAGCCAACAAAATCGCCAAATGCCTGCTGGCGGGGGACTATAAAAACATGGAAAGCGGAATTATTCGGTGCTACGAAGATTAACCTCACCCCTTGCCCCTCTCCATCCTTAAACGGATGGAGAGGGAAAGGTCAAAGCCTTTTTCACATCCAGAGAAAAACCGAACCGACATCTTTCCTCTCCCCCTCTCCATGCGTTTAGGCATGGAGAGGGGGCCGGGGGGTGAGGGTCAAATGAAAAATCAGCCCTGAAATATCCGCCGGCGTGACTCCTGAAACCCTCTGCGCTTGGCCTACGGTGAACGGACGACGGCGATCCAGCTTTTGTCGGGCTTCGACGGATAAGGCTTGCGCCTTGCCGTAATCGAAGGCGATTGGGATGCGAAGTCCGGAAAGTTTTTGACTTCGTTCGATGTCGCGGCGTTGACGCTCCTGAAATCCCCGATAGCGCTCCGAGGCTTCGAAGGCCGTTTTTTCGCCACCGCTCCAGGCTCCCAAGTCGATGCCCAAATGCTCCGCCAGCCCCGGAAATGAAACCTCAGGTCTTCGCAGCAATCCAAAGGCTGGGGCGGATTCGGCCAAACCCCGCCCGCCATGGGATTCCAGATAAGGATTGATCTCCCCTGGCGTTACCTTACGCTCCGACATGCGGGTTTTCATCTCCTCCATGCGGCCGCGTTGGATGCGGAAGCGCGCGAGGACGTCGTCGCCGACCATCCCCAGGGCATGGCCCTTTTCCAGCAAACGCTCCTCGGCATTGTCTTGCCGCAAATGCAGCCGGTATTCGGCCCGCGAGGTGAACATGCGGTAAGGCTCGTCGATTTCCGTTCCCACCAAATCGTCGGCCAGCACGCCGATATAGGATTCCGATCGGGACAAAAGAAAAGGTTCCTTCCCCTGCACTCTTAAGGCGGCGTTGATACCCGCCATCAAACCCTGGGCCGCGGCTTCCTCGTACCCGGATGTGCCGTTCACCTGGCCCGCGAAATACAGGCCGGGCAGGGCCCGGCATTCGAAGGTCGGATCGAGCTGGGTGGCGTCCACGGCGTCGTATTCCACCGCATAGCCGTAGCGCAGCACTTCGCAGCGCCGGAGGCCGGGGATGGTGCGCAATGCCTGGTCCTGCACTTCTTCCGGCAAGCTGGAGGAAAACCCGTTCACGTAGATGCGTCCATTGCCGATTCCCTCGGGTTCCAGGAACAGCTGATGCGAATCGCGATCGGCGAAGCGGCAAACCTTGTCCTCGATGGAAGGGCAATAGCGGGGCCCTATGCCCTGGATAACACCCGTGAACATGGGGCTGCGATCGAAACCGGTGCGGAGAATGGCATGGGTTTCGGCGCTTGTCCGTGTAATCCAACATACGGCGCGGTTCTTGAGCGGCCCTTCGGTCCGAAAGGAGAAAGGGAAAGGCTCCGCATCTCCGTGCTGGATCTCGGTTTCTCCGTAATCCAGCGAATCGGCTTTCAGCCGCGCCGGCGTTCCGGTTTTGAGGCGGCGCGTTTTCAATCCCGCGTCCTTGAGCGTACGCGCCAATTCCTTGGCGGCGGGTTCGCCCACCCGGCCTCCCTCTTTACTGCGCAGGCCCGTATGCATTACGGCGCCGAGAAAGGTTCCGGAAGTGATGATCAAAGTCTTTGCTTGCAAGGCTATACCTCCGCTCAAGCGGAGATGGAAACCCAATTCCTCTTCCCGCTTGAAATCAAGCAGTTCCCCGGGGATCAAAACCAGTCCCGGGGTCTTGGCCAGCGCCTCCTGCATGAAGGCGGCGTATTCCTCCATGTCCATTTGCGCGCGCGGACCCCATACCGCCGGGCCTTTGGATCGGTTTAACATCCGGAACTGGATACCCGCCCTGTCGGCGACCAAGCCCATGAGGCCGCCCAGAGCGTCGATGTCTCGGACGAGTTGGCCCTTGGCCACTCCGCCTATGGCCGGATTGCAGGACATGCGACCGATGGCGGCCAGATCCATGGTGACCATGGCCGTGGAGCAGCCGAGTTTGGCGGCGGAATGGGCCGCCTCGATGCCGGCATGTCCGCCGCCGATGACGACGACGTCGAAGGAGTTGGTCATGGGGAGGGAAAACTATAATTCGGGGTTAGGGGTGAGGTGAAATGAAATACTGGCTGATGAAATCCGAACCCGACGAGTTCTCCATCCATCACTTGGAGAAAAGGCCGCGGCAAACCGAGCCTTGGACCGGCGTGCGCAATTACCAGGCGCGCAACCATATCCTTTCCATGCGCCCCGGCGATCGCGTGTTGTTCCATCACAGCAGCGTAATCCCCGCCGGGATCGCGGGATTGGCGGAAATCGCCTCGGAGCCTTTTCCGGATCCCACGGCGCTGGATCCGAAGTCCCATTATTTCGACGCGCGATCCGCCGCGAAAGGGACAAACCCCTGGCGCGCGGTGAATGTCCGCTTCGTGGGGGCGTTCGCACGACTTCTCACGATGGATGAGATGCGAAACACCCCCGGCCTGGAATCCATGCTGGTATTACGGCGCGGCATGCGCCTTTCCGTGCAGCCCGTCACGGCCTCGGAATTCCGCATCATCGCGGGCTGGATGAAGAAAAGCAAGACTTAACTTTAATGGCTTAAAGGCCCGAACTGCCAATTGATAATGCCGCTTTCCGCGTTGTCGTTCCACACGATCAACCCGTATGCGCTGTCCTTTTGAATATCCACCGTGGGCCAATCCACGGATCCCGCCGTCTTGGTCATCTCGATGATAGTCCCGCCGGATTGACCCATGGCCAATTTCCACGATCCCGGCGGAACCTTGAAGGTCGAAAATTTGTTCTCCCCGACTTCGCCGATAACTTTCCCCTCATTGCCCTGGGCATTCTGCGCGGCAGAATTGTACAGGTAAAAAACGTATGGGCCCGGAAAAGTGGAGAGTTGGTTGGAGATACTAAGGTCCGCCGTGCCGTTGTCGGCGGGATTCGTGTCGGTGTTGATCGGCTCCCAAACCAGAGGCTCGCAAGACCAAAGCAAAGCGCCCAAGGTCGCGGCGGAAAAAGCCCTGCGCAGCGTCATCGCCCCTTGCCTCCCCGCCTATAATCTACCCCAAATTGCATCGCCCGGCCTCAGGGAATGTACACGCGTTCCACCCTGCGCCCCAGGGAACAGATGATTTCATAAGGATGGGTTCGCTTGATGCGGGCCCAATCCTCGATGGTGAACTCCCGCTTTCCGGATCGGCCCACCAGCACCACTTCATCCCCGACCCTGGCCTTGGGGCAAGGACCTAAATCCACCGTGAGATAATCCATGGAAACGCGGCCGATGACGGGACAGGCTTGGCCCCGGATCAGCACAAAGCCGGAATTACCGGCCGCCAACGGTACCCCGTCGGCGTATCCCGCCGGAATCGTCCCCACCCAGGCGTCGCGGAACAGGGTATGGGTGCTTCCGTAACCGATGGTGAAACCCGCCGGCAAAAAACGCCGGGCCAGCAAGGTGCTTTTCAAACTTAGGGTAGGCGACAGGCGATAGGCGCGGAAACCCAGGAGATCGAAGACGCCGTACAGGTTGATGCCGGTGCGCACCAGGTTGAAGTAAGCGTCGGGAAAATTATTGATGCCGTCGGAATTGGCCATATGCGCAAGGGGAAAACGGATTCCCATCCCCTCCAGATCGCGCAGCAAAGCGCGGAACAAGGCGATTTGCTCGCGCGACTTCCCGTGTTCGGGATGGTTGGCGTCGGCGAAATGGGAAAAGATCCCTTCCGCCCTGAGACCAGGCAATTTCAGGATGCGGGGAACGGCTTCACGCGCCTCGAAATGCGGAATGCCCAACCGCCCCATGCCGGTGTCGATCTTGATGTGGATGGTGACACGTCGACGCTGTTTCTGCGCCTCGCGCGACAGCCATTGCGCGGTGCGTAAATCGGGGACCGGGCAAATGATCCCGTTCCGCACGCATTCCGAAACCTCCCGTTCGAGAAGTCCGCTGAGGATATGCACCGGCTGGCGGAAGCGCCGGCGCAAGGCCACCGCCTCCTTCAATTCGGCGACCCCGAAGCGGGCCGCGCCGGCCTCGGCCAGGACTTCGGCGACGGGAATCGCCCCCAGGCCGTAAGCGTCGGCCTTGAGCACGGCCATCACCTCGGCCGGCCGCACCGTCCTTTGAATGCGCAGGAAATTGTTTCGGATCGCGCGCAGCCGGATTTCCAGCCATACGCGCGCGCGAACCCGTTTCTGTCTTTTCATTGGATGCCGAGCAAAACCTGCGAATATTTACCTTTTTCCCCAAATTCCATGACGCAACCGAGAAATTTCCTGGCGGCCCTTTTGGGGATGACGGTGGCTTGCGCCGGTTCCAAGCAGGTGGAAACGCATCATGGAGAGAATATGACCGGTCTCAGCGATGTCGGCCGCGATCTCAGCGATACGGAATTTCGCAATTGCGCCCTGGATGACGCCAAATTCAACCAAACCATCGGCAGCAAGGTTTCCTTCGCGGGCTCCACGGGCAAAAACCTCACCTTCCACTCCGCCCAGATCACCGAGGCCGATTTTACCGGCGTCCACTTCACCGCGTCGGAGTTCCGCCTTTCCGATTTGCGGGGGGCGATTTTCCGCAAGGCCGTACTGGACGAGTCGCGCTTCGAAAGCGCCGTGCTATTGGGGGCTTCCTTCGCCAAGGCTTCCCTGGTCAAGACACTTTTCATCGAAACCAAGTTCGATGAGAAGGCGGATTTTTCCAAAGCCAACCTGGAAGGGGCCAAGTTCCGGAACAACAGCCTGGAAGAGGCCGATTTTAGCAAGGCTGATCTCAAGGGCGCGCAATTCCAGGGAGTCAAATTCGATCGGGCCGATTTCAGCGGCTCCGTCCTCGACCACACTTCATTTGGCGAATGCACACTCTCGGGTGCCAAGCTTTCGGGGATTAAAGCCGTGTCCGTCAACCTCACGGCCGTCAATCTCGTAGAGACGGATCTTCGTGGATTCAAATGCAAGGATTGCCAGTTCGATCGCGCCGAGTTCGGGCTTACCCGCTTGGGCGGCGCATTGTTCCGGCAATGCAGCTTTTCGCAAGCCTCCTTTCGGGACGCCGACATGGACGGGGCGGATTTCACGGGTTGCACCCTGTCGAGCGTTTCCTTTGATCAGGACGGACTCAAGGGGGTGAAGTTCGGCGGAGCGCGCCTGGACAAGGCGCATTTCGGGGTGAAGAAACTCCGAGGCCTTAAGTTCGGCGGCGCCGACCTGAGCGCCGCAGACTTTTCCAACGTGAAGTTGGAGGATTGCGACTTCAGCGAAGCCACGCTTACCAATACGCGCTTCGCGGCCGCGTCCCTGGAAGGCTGCGACTTCAGCGGCGCCGATCTCTCCACCGTGTTCTGGGACTCGCAAAAGCTGAAGGGGAACTTCTATGACGCCAAGACGCGATTCCCGCGTTCCTACGCTCCAAAACCGGAGCAGATGAAGTTGAAGAAATGAGACGTCCCATTCTGCATGCCGGCGCCACCGAGTTGGTGTACGAGATCCGCGAGATCGTCAAGAAGGCCCATCTGTTCCGGGACGCGGGCGTGGAAATCTTTTGGGAGAACATCGGCGACCCGGTGCAAAAGGGCTCGCCCATCCCCGATTGGATGAAGGAAATCGTCGCTGATCTGGCGCGCGATCCGCGCAGCTACGGCTATTGCCCCACCAAGGGCGTCCTGGAAACCCGGAAATTCCTGGCCGGCCGCAACAATGTTTTGGGCGGCAGCCAGATCACGGCTGAGGATATTTTGTTCTGCAACGGCGTGGGCGACGCCATCAACAAGGTGTACCAGTACCTGGACCCGGGCGCGCGCGTCATCGGCCCTTCACCCGCTTATTCGACCCATTCCTCTGCCGAGGGCGCCCATGCCGGGCTCCAGCCTATCACCTATCGCCTCGACCCGGAAAACCATTGGCTGCCGGACATGGAGGAATTGCGGAACAAGGTGAAATTCAATCCCAACATCGTGGGCATTCTCGTCATCAATCCCGACAATCCCACTGGCATGGTTTATCCCGAATCCGTTTTGCGGGAAATCGTGTCCTTGGCCAAGGAGTACAGCCTGTTCCTGCTCGCCGACGAGATTTACACCCACATCACCTACAACGGCGTCAAGGCCGTACCCTTGGCCAAAGTAATCGGGGATGTATGCGGCATCGCCATGAAAGGCGTTTCCAAGGAATTCCCCTGGCCGGGCGCGCGTTGCGGCTGGCTGGAGTTCTACAACACGGCGCGCGATCCCGAATTCGCCCGCCTGGTGAAGACCATCGAGGACGCCAAGATGCTGGAGGTTTGTTCCACCACCTTGCCGCAAATGGCCATCCCCCCCATTTTAAGCCATCCGGAATTCCCGGCGCATCGCGAGGCGCTGAACCAGGCCATCGCGCGCCGCGGCGACGTGGTGTTCGAAACCCTGAAGGACGTTCCGGGTTTGCTCGTGAACAAAACCTACGGCGCCTTTTACAACACCATCCTGTTCCGGCCCGGTAAGCTGAACGCGCGGCAAAAATTGAAAATCCAAAACGAGAAAGCGCGC
>JBGPFT010000059.1:0-9167 GCA_041483475.1 Fibrobacteria bacterium
GAACTCCAATCGCAATACCTCGCGTCCCTGGGAAAAAGCCCCGAAGCCTTGCCCCACTATGAAGCCCTGCTGAAAAAACGCCCCGAGGATCCGGCCCTGCTCAAGCCCGCCGCGGAACTGGCCCAATCGATGGGCCGCAAGGATCTCGCCCTGGCTTGGTACGAAACCTGGGCGCGCGTCGAACCCGACGAGGAGAAGCCCCGGCAAGCCTTGGCCGGATTGCACGATCAATCCGGGGATAAGCCCGCTTTGATCGAGGATTTGTCGAAACTGCATCAACTGCGGGCCAACGACGGGGAATTGATTTTGCGCCTGGCGAAACTCCGCGAACAATCGGGACAATGGGATTCGGCTCTGGCGGGCTACCGCGCGGCCTTGTACCTGAATCCCAAGGACAAGGCGCTACGCGATAAGTTCATCGGCTTGGTGCGCGATCATGTGTCCGAGGACGTGGCGGCGAAATGGCTCACTGAGATCCAAACCATGGACAAGGGCGCCCATGAGGCGCAGTTCGAATTGGCGCGCCTGGAAGTGCAACGGGGGGATCCGGAGAAGGCCTACGCCTATCTGACCGCGGCCCTGGAGAAAAGCCCCAAGAATTCCAAATACCTCACCCTGCTTCCGCGCACCTTGCAGAACCGCGATCAAATCCTCCGCCATTTCGCCGCCTTGCAGGATCTGGAAAAAAGCCGGGGGATGAAAACTTCGGACACGGGCAACGCCCTGCTGTTCCTGAACCTGGCCCGGGGCTACGCCTTCAAGAAGCAATGGGAGGCCGCCGCCGAACGCTATGGCGTCGTACTCCGCCTGCAACCGCAACTGCTGCGCGGCGACCGGGAAATCCTCTCGGCCTGCGTGCAAGGCAAGAACTGGCCCTTGGTGGCCGAGCTTTCCGATCGTTATCTGGAACTCCATCCCGGCGACAAGGAGGCGTTGCGCCTGCGGGCCCAGGCGTATGAGAAAACGGGTCGGAGCGTGGCCGAGATGCGCAAGGCCCTGGAGGAACTGCAGGCCTCGGATCGGGGCAACACCGCGCCCACCTTGCGGCTGGCGGAGATGGAAATGCGCTCGGGCGATTCGGCCGGCGCCTACGCGCATCTGCGCGAATACATGACCACCCATCCCAACGACCTGCCCGCCTATCGGATGTTGTTGCCCTTAACGGAAGGCAAGGCCGATCGCGAGGACACCTACGTGGTCGTGCTGGAAAAACTGGCGGCGGCCGACGCCGATCACCGCATCGACCTGTGGCGAAAGCTGGCGGACTTTCACGAGGCCAAAAAACATTTCGGCGAGGCCCGGCGCCTGCTGTCGCTTTTGACGGCGGCCCGGCCCAAGGAAGCGGCTTTGTGGCATCGCCTCGGATTGGCCGCCCAACTCAACGGCGAATCCGGAACCGCGGTTTTCCGCAAGGCCTGGGAGTTGGCGCCGAATGAAGCGGCCTATGCCCGATCCTTCGCGCAAGGCCTGAGCAGCCGCGACGAGATCCGCGACCATCTCGCCGTGTTCAAGTTCCTCGACGCGCATAAACCCGAGCCGGCCGAACTCCGGGGATTGGCGCGGGCGCTTTTATACCAAGGCGACGCGCGCGCCTCGGCCGCCGCGTGGGATCGATTCCTCGCCGCCTTGAACGGAGAGGAAAAAGCCAAGGCCTTTTCCGAAAGCGGGGAAGCCGCCGAGGCCTATTGGCGCAGCGAGCAATGGGCCAAGGCCCTTCCCTTCTACGAATCGAGACTGGCCGCCGGGGAACCGTCCCCGAAACTTTTGGACACCTTGCAAACCTTGTACGGAAAACTGGGGATGGAGGAAAAGCGGCTCACCGTCCTCTCGAAGGGCCTTGAGCTCGATCCTTCGCGCCAGGATTTCCAGTTGCGCATGGCCGATGCCAAGGAAAAAAGCGGACGGGCCGCCGAAGCCTTGGAGCATTACGCGAAATGGCTGACGGGCAAGCCCAAAAAACCCGGCGAGGAACCGCTCCTGTCGATGCGCCGCCTGGCGGATTCGCTGCAGGACACGGCCTCCCTTGAAGTCGCTTTGCGCGCGCTGGCACAAACGCCCAAGCCTTTGGAAAAACATTTATGCCAACTCGCCGAGTTGGATTATCGCCGGCGCGGCGATTTCGCCGCCTTGGAGCGCGCGGTCAAGAATTATCCGTCCTGCGGCCGCGACAAACTCCTGTTGGCGCGGGAATATTTCCGCCGCAATCAATTCCAAAAACTGCCCGATTTCGAATCCGAACTGGCGGCGGCGGCCCCGGGAAATGCGGAATGGCATGGGGCGCTGGCGGAATGCTATGCCCTGCAAAACAAAAAGGAAAAAGCCAACGCCGCTTATCTCGCTTATTTCCGCTGGCTGCGGAAAAGCGATCCGCCCGCCGCGAACACGGACCTGCGGAAAGCCCTGGATAAAGCCTGGACTTATGCCGAGTCATCTTCCTCCCAAACCTTGGGCGAGTTGTTGAATCTCGGGTTCGAAATTTTCCCCGACGATGCCAAGCTGGCCCATGCCTTGGGAACCGCCTTGGGACAAACGCAAAAGGGATTCGACTTTCAGCAGCAATGGCTGAAGGCCCACCCGGAGGACGCCAAGGCCGTGCCCCGCGCCGCGGAACTGGCCGCGTCCCAGGGGGATTGGAATCAGGCGCAAATCTGGTATAAAAAATGGGCCGAACAAAAACCCGGTGAGGCGGCGGCATGGAAGGGATTACTGTCGGCCGGGGAAAAGCTGAAAGACGTCCCGACCCAGATCGCCGCCCTGGAAAAACTCACGGCCCTGCAACCGGGCGATGCACCCCTGGCCTTCGCCTTGGGCAGTGCCTTGTCCAAACAAGGCGACCGGGAACGCGCCCTCGAATACCTGGTACGCGCGGCCGATCTCAAACCGGGCGAAAAATCCTATGCCCGGGAAATCCAAAACACTTTCGAGGCCTTGGCCGATGCGGCGCTGCAGGCCGGAAACCGGGGCCAGGCGGCGGAATGGTACGCGCTATTGCTCGAACGCTCGCCCGGCCACCGCAAGGCCAGCCTATATCAGGGGCTGTCCCTGGCGCAAAACCATGACTGCGCGACGGCCGTTCCCCTTTTGCGATCCGGACTTTCCCAAAGCGCCGAACCTCCGGAGATCCAGGCCGAAGCCTGGAGGGAATTGGGAAAATGCGCGGGCGCCACGGATGCAAAAGCGGCGGCCCAGGCTTTCCAAAAAGCTTTGGCGTTGAATCCCAAGGACGCCGAAGCCTTGTCGGCCAGCCTAGCCTTGGCGCAAAACGGCCGCAAGGAGGATTTGCCGGAAGCTTATGCGGCGGCGTTGCGCGCCGATTCCAACAACCCCGAAGCCCTGACCGGATTGTCGGGCATCCGCCTGACCTCCAAAAATTATGCCGAAGCGGCCGGTCTGTTGCGGCGGCTTACGCAAATCCACGCCGACGACTCCGCCGCCTTCGCCGATTACGGCAAGGCGCTTTTCGCCCTCGGCGGCCGCGAGGAGGACGCCGAGGCCGCCTGCGCCCGCGCCTGGCAATTGGGCAACCGCCGCGCCGACGTGGTGGAAAATCTCGTGCGCCTGCACCGCAAGGCTGGCACTTTGCAGGACGCCCTCCCTGTGTTGGAGGAATGGCTGAAGCAGAATCCCGAGAACCTGGACGCCGCGATTTGGACCGCCGAATTGGCCGAACAGCGGCACGATTGGAAACAGGCCGAGGACATGTGGGGACGCGCCTTCCAGGCAGATTCGGACCGGATGAACACCGTCGAGGGATTGGGCCGGGCCTACGCGAAACGCGGCGACGATGAAGCCGCCATCTCGCTCCTGGAACCGCGGTCCGCCAAACTCAATCCGGAGGGGTTGCTGATTTTGGGCGAAGCCTACGCTTCCGCTCCGCAGGACGATAAAGCCGTCGCCACCTACCGTAAGGCGCGTTCCGGAAACACCGTGGGCCGCGCCGTGGCGGGCGAAATCCTGGTGCAACTCGCGGGAAAAAGGATCCGGGAGGCGCGAAATCTTTTCGAAGAAAACCTTGCTCCCGCCGACGACCCCGACTTGGGAAAAGCGCGTGTGCGCCTGCTTCTGCTGCAACACGAATTGGACAAGGCGCTTTCGCTTTCCAAGGGACTCGCCGGCCAAAGTCCGGGCGACGCGGAAGCCCAGGTTTTGGTGGGAGAAGTCCTGTTGGCGCGACGAGACGGCGCTGCGGCGCTCGGGGCTTTCGAGGCGGCCGAAAAACTCGACACCGCCGGGTATCCGGCGCTTTACGGGAAAGGTCTGGCTCTTTTGCAATTGAACCGGAGTTCGGATGCGGGCAAGGCGTTTTTCGTCTTGGGGGAAAAATCCGACCGTCGGGCCCGTGCCCTGGGACTTTGGGGCCTGGGCGTATCGGCGCGGAAACAGCTGCGCGAAGCCGAGGCCAAGGAATACTGGATGCAGTCGGTTTCGCTTTACCCCACGGCGCAGGGTTTTTCGGATTTGGCCGCGCTTTGCGTCCGCATCCGGCAGGTGGACGAAGCCGAGGTTTTCGCGCAACGGGCGGTGGAGATGGAGGAGGACTTCCCAGACGCCGTCGCGGCCTTGAGCGATGCCATGCTGCTCCGCTCGCAAGCCAAGGACGCGGGCGAATACCTCGAGGAAACCTTGCGGAAAAACCCCGGGTCCTGCGAATTGCAATTGGCGCTATGCCGCGCGCGCCTCGCCGGGAACGATCCCAAGTCGCTTGTGGCCATGGTCGAGGATGCGAAGCGGCTATGTCCCGATAGCCCGATGCCCTGGCTTTACGCCGGATTGGCCGCGGTCAAAACCGGAAAATCCAAGGACGCTCCCGCGCATTTCGCGCGCTATCGCCAATCGGGCGGGGATCCCAGCCAGATTCCGGCCGGTTTTTAAGGGGCGCGGGCCCTACGATAATACCTTAGATCCCCCTATGTTTTCCCGTTCCTTCAGCCCGCGCTGGGCGCTAGTTTCCGCGGGCATGGGGTTGTTCTTCGCCGTGACAGTTTTCGCGGACAAGCCCCGTCCGTCCGCGGCCGCGGACCCGAATTTCGAACACCGCCTGGAAAACGCCCTGCAAAAAAATCCGACGGACGCCGAAGCCGAGGCCCTGCTCGCCGAAGCCGAACCGCGCCTGCTGCGATCACCGAATCCGGGGCTGGAGGAAGCGGCGGGTCTTTTGCAATACCGGCTCAGTCGCTGGGACAACGCCCGCCTGCATCTGGGTCGGCTCGCCGCGCCTTCAGCCCGCGCCCTGGACGCGCTGGCCCGTTGCCATTACGAGTTGGGCGATTTCCAGCGCGCGGCCGACGCCTTCGCCAAGGCCGGCGACCCGGCGCGCGGGGAGGAGACTTGGCGCCTCTTTATCCTCAGCCTGCAGAACTCCGGCCGCAATGCCGAGGCGATCCGGCAATGGGAGCTTTTCCGGCAGCACCACGCGGCTCCCGACGGTGCCCTGGAATTCCTGGCTCGGGCGTACCGGCGCCCCGGCTCCGGCAACCGGGAGAAGCTGTTGCCCGTCCTGGAGGATTTGCTCCGCCTCAAGTCCGGCGCCCCCGAGGAACCCGCCTTGCTTTTGGAAATCTCCACTTTGGTTCCCAAGGAAAACGGGCGCGCTGCGGAAATCCGGGTGCGATATCTCAAGCTGAAGCCGGAGTCCCCCAAGGTGTGGCGCGAACTGGCGGAGTGTTATGAGGCGCAGAAAAACGACGCCAAAACGGCCGACGCGTATTTGAAAGCGGCGCGCTACGCTCCCGGCGACGGAGCCTTTCTGCTCAAGGCCGCGGACGCGGTGGCCAAGACGGATCCCGCCACGGCCTCCGGGCTTTATGCGCAAGCCTTGCCGTTATTGCCCCGCGAACCCCGCATTCCGATGGCATTGGGGCGCGTGCGCGAATCCTTCCATCTCACCGAGCAAGCCCTGTCGGCTTATGCCGAAGCGCTGCACCGCGCGCCGGGCCTGCCCGAAGCCCGAGAACGCATGGTCGCGCTGCTCCCCTCCGCCAAGGATCCCGGGGGCTGGCTACCCCTCATGATGGAGGCGGAGAAAGGAAACCCGAAGGACCATGCCTTTCAGTTCCAAATCGCCAAGGCCCTGGCCGCGCGCGGAGATTCGGCGCAATCGGGCAAATATCTCGACAAAGCCTTGCGGCAAAGCCCCGATCGGCGCGAATATCGCCAACTGCTTCCGCGCGTGCTCACCCGCGACGGACAAATCACGCGCCATCTCGCCGACTTGGAAACCCTGCGGCGCGACGGCGATGCGTCGCCGGAACTCCTGGCGCTTCTGTGCCGCGGGTATTCGCTGCTGCAAAATCCCGGCAAAGCCGCCGAAACCGCCAAGGAATTATTGCGCCTCGATCCGGCCCGCGCGGCCACCATCCGGTCCACCTTATTCGATGCGTGGGCCGCCAAGGACGCGGCGCTGGCTTTGAAACTTTGCGATAATTTTCTGGCGAAAAATCCCGGCGACCTGGAAGCGCGCAGAATCCAAGCGTCGGCAACCGTGGCTGCCGGGGCTCCGCCGCAAAAACAGCGCGAGGCCATCCAGGCCCTGCTGGCGCTTGACCCCGCGGAGAATGGGTGGTGGTTCCGGCTGGCCGAATTGGAACTGGCGGCCAAGGACTCCGCGGCCGCCTTTACCCACGCTGAAACCTGGGGCTTCGCCCACCCCAACGACATCAAGGGCCAATTCCTGCTGCGGGATCTGGCGCGGGGCCGCAAGCCGCGCACACCCGCCCTGCTGTTCGCCTTGAACCGGCTCGCCCTGCTGGACTCCGGCCACGCCGCCAGCCATGAACTCGAAATCGCCGACCGACTCATCGCCGACGGCAATGCGGACAAAGCCGTGGAAATCCTGGCGCGTCTCGTGCCCCTGCTCCGCAAGGACGCGGGATATTGGCACCGTTTCGGCCTGGCGCTGCAACAACTTGGCCGCGAATCCGCCCCCCTGCTTGAGCGTGCCTGGAAAATGGAACCCGGCAATGCGGCCTATGCCCGGGATTTTTCCCGGACCCTGGCGGGGGATTCTACCCTAATCGCGAATATCGGGGCGTTGGGCGCCGCCCTCCAAGGCGATTCCTCCCCGGTGGCATTGCGCGTCGAATACGCGCGCGCCTGCTATCTCAGCGGCAACATCCCGGCGTCGGCTGCGATGTGGGATGAAATCGTGCGGCGCGATCCTTCCCTGGGAGTCGAGGACAGCACTGCGGCCTTGGCGTTCGCGACCGCGGGCCAAAATGAAAAAGCCGCCGTCTTGCTGGAACAGCGATCCGCAAAGTTCCCCCGGGATACGCGTACCCTCTCCTTGCTGGCCGATCTTTATGAGCGCGCCGGGAAGGCGAAGGAGAAGGTACGGGCGCTGGAAAGGCTGCTGTTCGAGGATCCCGCATCCCCCGGCGCCCTGCCGCTGGCGCGCGAAAAGGAAAAGGCGGGAGATTTCCGATCGGCCCTTCGCCTGTATTCGAAGTGGTGCCGAAGCCATCCGCAGGATCTTTCCGCCCTGAAAGCCTATTGCGCCGCCGCCACCGGCGCCGGGGACACCGCCGCTTGGCTCGAAGCCTTACGCCTTCCTGGCGCCGACCGATCCCATCGCTTCGAGCTGGCGGAACTCGAATACGCCCGCGGGGGCGACCCGGCCGATCTCGAACGCCTGATCCGGGAAAACCCCGATTACCGCAAGGGCCGCCTTTTGCTCGCTCGGGACTACGGGGACCGGGGCGATTTCAGGAATCTGGCGCGATTTGAAACTTTCCTGGAACAGGAAAGCAAGGCCTCGCCCGATTTGCTGGAACCCCTGGCGGATCTCAAAGCCTCGCAAGGCGAATGGGAAGCCGCCCACAAGGTTTACTTCGCCTGGATGGGCGCGCATCCCAAGAACCCGATGGTGATCGCGAAGGTGCTGGGGGCCGCGCGGGAACATCCCTCCCCTTATCTCGCCGCCATCTTGCGCGTCGCCGTCGAGCAGAATCCCGAGGACGCGGAACTCCAGGCGCAATACGCCGTCGCCCTGGGAAAAACCAACGAGGCCTTGTCCGCTTACGAAACCCTCCTCCAGAAAAGCCAGGAAAACCCCGGCTGGATCGCCGCGGCGGCGGAACTCGCGAAATCGCTAGGCAAACGCGACCTCGCCCTGCGTTGGTTTGAGGCCTGGTCGCGCCTCGCGCCCGAAAACGAAAAACCGCTGCGGACTTTGTCGGAACTGCATGAACAGGCCGGGGACAAGCGCGCCCTGGCGGAGGATTTGGCGGGTTTGCTGGAATTGCGCGGCGGGGATCGCGAACTGATCCTGCGCTTGGCGCGGCTGCGGGAAGACCTGGGGCAATGGGAGCCGGCCCTGATCGCTTACCGCACAGCCCTGTATCTGAATCCGGGGGACAAGGCGGTGCGCGACAAGTTGGCGGGCCTGCTGCGCCGTCCGGGTTTCAAGGACGCGGCGGAACTTGCGTCCGAGCTGCAAACCCTGGACAGCGGCGCGCATGAGGCCCAATTCGAATTGGCCCGGCAGCAAATCCAAAAGGGGCATCCGGAAAAAGCCTATGCCTACCTGATCACGGCCCTGGGAAAAAGCCCGCATAACCCGAATTACCTCTCCCTCCTGCCCCACGCCATCCGGAGCCGGGAACAACTTCCCCAGAATTTCACCAACCTGCTGGACCTGGAAATGAATCCGGGCCTGGATCGGAACGACACCGCCAACGCCTATCTCTTCCTGCATCTGGCCCGGGCCTATGCTCTCAAAGAGAAATGGGATGCCGCCGCCATGCGCTACGCCGAGGTTTTCCGGCTGCAGCCGCAATTGCTTCGCGGCGATCACGACGCCCTGACGGCGAGCTTCAAGGCCAAGAGTTGGCCCCTCGCGGCCGCGCTGGCGGATGCCTGGTCCGAACTTCACCCGGAATCCGACCCGGAAACCCTGCGGATGCAACTGCTCGCCTACGAGCAAACGCGCCGCGGCGATGTCGCCATCCGGCGGACGCTGCGACGGCTCGCGACCTATGAGAAGGACAACACGGGCCTGTTGCTCCGTCTGGCCGAATTGGACGCGCGCGCCGGAGACACTGCGGCGGCCCAGGAAAACATCCGCCAATGCCTGTTGCTGCGTCCCAACGCCGCGGCCTATGCCATGCTGCTGCCCTTGATCGAAAGGCGACCGGATCAGGGGGCCGCGTATGCGGCGGTGTTGGAAAAAC
>JBGPFT010000060.1:0-9138 GCA_041483475.1 Fibrobacteria bacterium
CCTTTCGGCAATCTCGACGGCGCGCTGCGCGAAGAGGCGCGCGACCTTTTGCGCGTGTTGCACAACGAGCGGGAAAGCACCACCGTGCTGGTGACCCATGATCAAGGCGAAGCCATGGCCTTGGCGGATTATCTAGCTGTGATGCGCGACGGCCGCCTGGTTCAAGCCGGCACGCCCCGGCAGGTTTACGAGGACCCAGCCGACGTTTTCGTGGCCGGTTTCGTGGGCGGCCGGGGCATGAACCTTTTGCGCGGGACGCGCCGGGGCGAATGGGTGATGCTCCAGGATTTTCCGCTGCGCCTGCGCGTGTCGGGGATTTATCAGGGAGCCGGGGGTCGGCGGGGTTCCGGCGAAGCGGCTTGCGTTCTCGGAGTGCGCCCGGAGCATGTGCTGCTCTCCGCGGAGGGAGCGCCATGCCAGGCCGAGTTTACCGAATCCTTGGGCGCCTACAACCTGCTCGAAGCGGTGGCGGGCAATTCACGGCTGCGCGCCTGGCTGCCGGGGACCCTCCGATTCCGCGAAGGCGAAGCGGTGCGCGTCACTTTCATTCCCTCGGGTTGCCGCTGGTTCCACGGCGAAACCGGCGCGGGCCTGGAGTGGAAAACCCTGGAGGCGTTATGCCAGCCTACGCGGTAGAGCGCCTGGCGAAATCCTTTCCCGGCGCCGGAGGAAAACCCCTCAAAGCCTTGGACGGCGCCAGCTTCGCGGTGAATCCCGGCGAAATCCTCGTGGTACTCGGTCCCAACGGCGCGGGAAAAACCACCTTGCTGCGCCTGCTGGCCGGCCTGTTTGATCCCGACGACGGCGAGATTCGCGCCGACGGCGAAAGTCTTTTGCGCGTCCCCCCCCATAAACGCGACATCGCCATGGTGTTCCAGGATTTCTCGCTTTATCCCCGCTTCAGCGTGGCCAAAAACCTTGCCATGCCCCTGCGTTCCCGGGGAGCGCGGCTCGACGAATACGAGATCACCTCCCGCGTCAACGAAACCGCAGATTTGCTGGGTCTTCTCGACAAGCTGGACCGCAAACCAGCCCAACTTTCGGGCGGGGAAATGCAGCGCGTGGCCATAGGCCGCGCCTTGGTGCGCCGTCCGAAATTGTTCTTGCTCGACGAGCCTTTTACGCATCTCGACACCCAACTCAGGGCGCGTATGCGCGTGGAGATCCGGCAAATCCAGCGCCGCCTGGGCGTGGCGATGATCCACGTCACCCATCACCACGAGGAGGCCATGGGCCTGGCCGATCGCATCCTGGTGTTGGAGGGGGGGCGCGTCCTGCAAATCGGTGCGCCCGAGGAGGTTTACCATAGACCCCGCAACAGCCATGTCGCCCGCATGCTCGGGAATCCCCCCATCAACCTCATTCCCGCGGAAAAAGCCGCTGCCCTGGGACTGTCGGTGGGTCGCGGGAAAATCGCGGGGATACGCCCCGAGAGCTTTCGGGTCACGCCCGGAGGGGAAGAAGGGGCGACGGTAAAGGCCGTAGAAAACCTCGGCCCCACTTCCATCCTATTGCTGGAGGCCGGAGGCCTGCTGCTGCGGGCCGTGGTGCCGCCCACCACCCGTTCCCGGCTGGGCGAGAAAATGCGTCTGTCGGTGGACCCCGAGGATTTGCACTGGTTCCAGGAATGAAACCCCGTTTTTACCGATTTTTTGTTGTTTGAATTGCCCCCTTTGAATAGATTTGGCTATAGTTAGGAACCCCTGGGCGGATATGCCTGGGATGGTGCCGGTTTTGAAGCCAACTTGGGAGGATTCAATGAAATACGCAGGCAAAAACGCGATGTGGCTGGCCGGGGTTTTAGCGGTACCGGCCTTGTCATTGGCGCAATTCGTTTATTGGGATCCCACCGATCCCACTTATCCGGCCAATGTTCCGACTTTGATTTCCCAAACCGGATTCTTCACCAGCATCTCGACCAAGCCCCAGGGAATCACCCCCGAGGCCGTGAAATATGAGCCCAACGTTTCGTTTTGGACCGATGGGGCCTATAAGGAACGTTGGATCATTCTTCCCCCCGATCCGGCGAATCCCGGCTACAGGAAAACCATACCCTACGACGACACAACGGACTTCTTCAACTATCCTGACAGCACGGTATTCGTTAAAAATTACTGGCTTGAAGCAATTGAGGGCGACACCACCTCCCGCGTACTCTGGGAAACCCGCTTCCTGGTGAAAAAAGCGGATACCTTATACCATCAGGATTGGCACGGCTTTTCGTACCAATGGCGGTCGGATCAAAGCGATGCGGATTTGGTCGACATTAATGGCGGGGTAAGCGCCCTGTTTTATTTCACCAATTCCCAGGGGCTGCGATCCTACAAGAAATGGAAATTCCCCAGTCAGGGTCAATGTTCGGAATGCCACAAGGTCGGCGCCAACCAGCTCGACTCAGTCACGCTACAGTATGCCCGCTCGATATTGGCCTTTTTCCCGGCGCAATTGAAACGGCCTACCTCCGCCGGTGGCGACCAGCTCACCGACCTGTTCGCCGCCGGGGTGTTCACCGGCACCCCGCCGGATTCAACGCTGGGGCTTCGGTTCAGGGGGCTTCACGATCCCGTCAACCCGGCCTGGACTTCGGATCAGGTTCAGGATGACATCAATATCAAGGCGAGGTCCTATATCGCGACCCAATGCTCCGGATGCCATGGGGATCGCGGAGGGAGGATTTTGAGCTATAACTTCGATTTTTACCGGCTCATGACCGATACCAGTTTTACGATTGTCAATCATACTGCAAGTTCGCTTGGACTCAATGACACCTCCATGGATACGACATACCCGCCCGGTCGCGTCCAGTTTACTCAGAACATCGCCATGTCCGGTTTGGACACCAGCGCCGGGCAGGACTGGCAAATGGAGCTGCCTCCTTTCGTCACGGATCCGCTGATGGAAATCACCCCCGCCTTGCTATATCCCGGCTATCCCTCGGTTTCGGTTTTCGCTTATAAGCTCTCGTCCCGGAATCCGCCATGGAGGGATTCGGCCATGTTCCACCAAACGCTGGCCTTCATCGTCGCCGATACTACGGATACCTCGGCCGCAGGTGCAGCGGCAAGAGCGGCTGCCCAGGCTAAGATCGACTTCGCATTTGCCGCGCCCTGGGGTTCCCAAGCCTGGGCGGACACTTTGGCCGCCCACGGATGGACTATCGATTCCGTTTTCGCCGCTTCGTATCAGTCGCTCGGGACAGGGGGTTACTTTTCAACGGCTAGCTATCAAATGCCGCCGGTTGCGGTTTCATTCGCTCCCGACACCGCAGCCTTGCGGGTTCTCGCGCGGTGGATACGGCAAGGCGGCGTACCGGCGGCCATCAAGCATGCTCCGAAGCAGATCCGCCGCGTCAACGCTTTTATCCGCAACCGCACCTTGTTCATTCCCGAAAATTGGTCGGGCAAGGTCGCGATGTTCGATATCATGGGCCGGGCCTATCCCCATGCACTGAAAGCCCTGGGCGGCAGCGCTTATGCCATGCCCCCGGGAGCGCGGCCGGGCATCTACTTCTTCAAGGCGGGATCGCATACCTTCAAGGCCTCGATGTTCTGAGCCGGGTTCAGCCTGAAAACCGGTTCGGGGCGCAAACAGGCGATCAACTTCGCCCTGGCCGCGGCTTCCGTCGCGGTTTTCTTTTTTGTTTCCGAAACCGTCCTGCGCTTCGCCGGGGTCAGGCCCTTGTACCTCACCGAGGATCCCTTCGTGGGATTCGCTTCGGGCCAGCCGCTTTTCATCGAGGAAATCCATGACGGAAAGCGCGTGATGACGACCAACCCGGCCAAGCTCCCGCATTTCAACCCCCAAAGTTTTCCGCGCGAAAAAGCGCCCGGAACCTATCGCATTTTCAGCGTGGGGGGGTCCACCGCCTATGGCCACCCCTGGACGGACCCCGTCTCCTTCAGCGGCTGGCTGCGGGGGCTTCTTCCCGAGGCCGATCCGGGAAGGAAATGGGAGGTGATCAACGCCGGGGGCATCAGCTATGCCAGTTACCGGGAGGCGAAACTTCTGGAAGAGTTGGCCGCCTACCAGCCCGATCTTTTCCTCGTTTACAGCGGACACAACGAATTCCTGGAGGAGCGCACCTATCGCAAAGCCGCGCGCATTCCCGGTTTATTGCGCGAGACCGGCGCGCTCCTGGATCGGACGCGCACCTACACCGCCCTGCGTTTACTGTTGCGCAAGCTTCGTTTCCGCGACGCGGATCAAGTCAAACCCGGATCCTCCCAATCCTTCCGCATGGCCGGGGAGGTGGACGATGTTTTGGCCAAAACCATAGGCCCCACTTCCTATGTCCGCGACGACGCGTTGAAGCAGCGCGTACTCGAGCATTACCGTTTTTCCCTCGCCCGCATGATCCGCATCGCGCATGCGGCGGGCGCCGAAGTGTTGTTCCTGACCACGCCGGCGAATGAGAAGGATTGTTCGCCGTTCAAAAGCGCGCCGGGGCCGGGATTGGACTCGAACGCGCGCGACGCCGGTTTTCTCTATCGCGCCGGTCAGGCCGCGTTCGCGGCCGGAAATTTCCCCGAGGCGAAGGGCTTTTTCCAAAAAGCCATCGAAGAGGACATTTGCCCGCTGCGGGCCCTGCCCGTGATGCGCGGAATTGTCCGGGAAGTCGCCGAGGCCGGACATGCGCCTTGGATCGATTTTGCGGGCATCCTGGAACAGGAAACCCGAAAGCGATCCGGAAACGATGTCCTGGGCGAGCCCGATTTCGTCGATCACGTCCATTTGACCATGGAGGATTACCGGCTCATGGCCCTTTCCATCCTGGATAAAATGGCCGCGATGGGCGCCGTCCATCCTCGCCCGGGCTGGCGGGAGGAGGGCGTCCGGAAAGTCACCGAACGGGTGATGGCCAAGGTCGATGATAAAATGCGCGGCCTGGGACTGCACAACATCGCCAAGGTTCTCAATTGGGCCGGCAAGCACGAGGACGCCGTACGGGTCGCGGAAAGGGCCTTGCAGGTGGATTCCAACGACCTGGAGGCGATTTGGAGTTCGCTGTACGTGGGCACTTCCCGCGAAAGGCACGGAAAGGAAGCGGAAGCCATTTCCCATTACCGCCGCGCCGTGCGCCTGGATCCGAACTTCGCGCTGGCCCGCCGTTATTTGGCCGGGGCCTTGGCGCGCAACGGGGAAAACGGGGAAGCCGTGGCCCAGTATGACAGCGTTCTGCAATTGGATCCCGACGATCTGGAGGCCCGGGAAGGCATCGCGAAGCTGCTCCTGCGCCTGGGCCGGTTGCCGGAGGCCGTCGCCCATCTTTCGGCGGCCGTGGCCCGCATGCCGGATCGCACGGATCTCTCCACCATGCTCGGCATCGCGCTTTTCCAATCGGGCCGGATGGACGAGGCCTACGCGAGTTTCGCGAGTACCTTGCGACGGAATCCGCGGGACGCCTGGGCCCTGGTGGGACTCGGGCATATCGTGGAAAACCGGGGAGACAAGGCCGCGGCCATCGGTTTTTTCTCCCGTGCGCTGACCATCGATCCAGACATCCAGGAAGCCCGGCAGGCTTTGAGCCGGAACCTGGGCCAGATGCCCGAAGTCCGATAAGGCCCATGCACGTCCTGGGCATATCGGCCTTTTACCACGACAGCGCCGCCTGCCTGGTGCGCGACGGCGCCATCATCGCCGCCGCAGAAGAGGAACGGTTCAGCCGGAAAAAACACGACGCCTCGTTTCCCGAGGCCGCCATCCGGTATTGCCTGCGGGAAGCCGGAATAGAGGCGCGGGAACTGGACGCCGTCGCCTTTTATGAAAAATCTTTCACGAAATTCGAACGCATCCTGGAAAGCCATCTCGCCTTCGTGCCCAAGGGATTCCCGGCTTTCCTGAAAGCCGTCCCCCGCTGGATGAAAAACAATTTATGGATCAAGCAGACCATCGCCGAGAGGCTGGATTACGGCGGAAAAATCCTGTTCCCGGCGCATCATCAAAGCCATGCCGCTTCCGCCTTCTTTCCCTCTCCTTTCCGGGAAGCCGCCATTCTCACCATGGACGGAGTGGGCGAATGGGCCACCGCCAGCTTCGGCGTGGGCGAGGGCGACCGCATCTCCATTCTCGGCGAGCTGAGGTTTCCCCATTCCCTGGGACTACTTTATTCGGCGTTCGCTTATTACGCCGGATTCAAAGTCAATTCCGGCGAGTATAAGCTGATGGGTTTGGCGCCTTACGGGCAGCCCAAATTCACGGGCCTCATCCGGGATAAGCTCGTCGATATTCGTGAAGACGGTTCCTTCCGGCTGAACATGGAGTATTTCGGCTTCGGCGCCGGGCTCACCATGACCCATTCAAATTTCCATGAGCTTTTCGGCGGCCCTCCCCGGAAGCCGGAAGGCGAATTGGATCAAAAGACCATGGATATCGCCCGCTCCGTCCAGGACGTGCTGGAGGAAATCGTATTGCGCATGGGAAGGCATGCGCATCGCGAAACGGGGAAGGAAAACCTTTGCCTGGCGGGGGGCGTGGCCCTCAATTGCGTGGCCAATGGCCGGCTTTTGCGCGAAGGGCCTTTCGCCCGTATGTGGATACAACCCGCCTCCGGCGACGCAGGCGGAGCCTTGGGCGCGGCCCTGTTCGCCCGGCACCAGGTACACGGGGGGCTCCGCGAGGCGGACGGAATTGTGGACAGGCAAGGTGGATCGCTGCTGGGACCGGGTTTTTCAGCCCCTGAAATCCGGACCTTCCTCGACGCGGAAAGAATTCCTTATCGGGAAATTCCCCCGTCCGAATTGGCGGAAACCGCCGCCGATCTCATCCAGGCCCAAAAAGTGATCGGATGGTTCCAGGGGCGCATGGAATTCGGCCCCCGGGCGTTGGGAGGAAGATCCATTCTGGCGGATGCGCGCAATCCCGGCATGCGCGACGCGATCAACGCGAAAGTGAAATTCCGCGAAAACTTCCGTCCCTTCGCGGCCTCGATCCTCCGTGAAAAAGTTTCCGAGTATTTCGCGCTGGAAGCGGACAGTCCCTACATGCTGCTGACTGCTTCGGTGCGCGACGGCGTGGAGGCTCCCGCGATCCGGCATGTGGACGGCTCGGCGCGCATCCAAACCGTAGGCGAAGAAGCCCATCCCGCGTTCCGGGAGTTGCTGCGGAAAATGGACGAAAAATATCGGTGCCCCCTGGTTCTCAACACCTCGTTCAACGTCCGCGGCGAACCCATGGTATGCACCCCTCGGGAAGCTTACGCCTGTTTTCGGCGCGCAAAGCTCGATCATCTGTTCCTGGAAAACTTCCTCGTCGATCAACGCGACGACGCTCCCGCCGGCTGGGATCAAAACCACGGCGCGGCTTTCGAATTGGATTGAAGGAGCGATGGTGATGCAGTTTTTCCCCAAGAATGAAATCGGAGATCTCAGGAAATTCGCCTTGAGGCTGGAGGTTTTTCTGCAAGTTTTCGGATTCCTGTTTCTCCGCCACCGCTTTGGCCACCATTACGGAGTTTGGCCGGTCCTTTGGTTGGCCGGTCTTGGCCCGGCCTGGATTTTCCCCCAATCGCTCAGGAGTGTGCGCAGATTTTTGCAAACATTATCCCGTTGGGTGGGAACGGCGGTTACGACGGTGATCCTGACCTTGGTCTATTTCCTGGTGTTGACGCCTTTGGGATTCGCCGCGAAAATATTTGGGAAAAAATTCCTGGATTTGAAATGGGATCCGGATAAGCCGAGCTATTGGGCGCGATCCGACGGATCGAAATCTTCCCCGGAACGGCAGTATTGAGTGCCCTAAAACAGGGCGTAGATGAACGGGGCCAGGGCCGAGCCTTCGGTGATGAGAAGCAGGCCCGCCATCAAAAGCAGGACGACGACGATGGGCAATAGCCACCATTTCTTGCGGACTGCCAGAAAACCGAAAATTTCCCTTAAAATCGCCAGCTTGTTCATCAGGGTCTCCGACAACGGTAAAATAAAAGGAACGGATAGGAAACGCATAGGGAAACAGACCTGCTTATGGAATCCACTTTCGCCAATTATGACGCTTCCTGGGGGTGGCTTTGGGTTAAATTAAAGCCCGGGGGGAAACAGGGATGGAATAGAAGGGCAATCATTTGCCGGGAGATTTTATGAAGAAGAATATCGCGAAAAATCCGCAAATGTGGTTGGGTGTCGTTTTGCTTTGCGGAGCCATTCCGACCCAGGCGCAAACCTGGACTTGGCCGGGATGTCCGAGTCCAGGTGGGGACGTAACCAACGCCAATTTCAGTTACACAACGCTTTTAAAACGGGGAGTGGCCCCGGATCCCAACCTGGCTGAGCCCGACAAGATGGACTTCGACATGGACGCCGCCGGCAACGTGGACATCTATTTCACCGAAATCCGCCCCGGCAACATTAAGCGCTACAATGCGGCCACCAATACCGTGACCACCTTGGCGACCTTGCCCAGATGGACCGGCCCTTATACCTCGGTGGCGAATGGCGGAAACATTGAGGAGGGGGTGACGGGCGTGGTTTTGGATCCCAATTACAAGATTAACCATTACCTGTACGTCCATTGGTCTCCCGCCAACGCCGTGGTGTTCCGCATTTCCAGGTTTACCGTGAGCGGAAATACCATGGGCTCGGAAAAAATCATCCTCGACATCCCCGCCCAAAGGAACGAATGCTGCCACACCGGGGGCGCCATGTCCTTCGACGCCTACGGGGACATGTGGATAGCCCAGGGCGCTAACGGGGCGCGCGGAACCAATACCAACCCCACCGAAGGCATCGACGAAACCCTGCGGTGGCGCAGCGAAGAATGGGGTGCCAGCAATACGCATGGCCTGCGGGGCGGCATCCTGCGCATTCACCCTGACAACTCGACCAAGGGTTACACCATCCCCAGCGGTAATTTCGGGGAGTATTTTGCGGCCCAAACCGGGAATAACCAATATCTGGACACCAGCAAGGTGTCGCCGGAGATCTACACCAAGGGTTCGCGCAACTGTTACAGCCTCGCCCTGGATCCCGTACGCCGCTGGGTGGCATGGGGAGACGTGGGGCCGGATGTCATGGCCACTAACGTAAGGGAGGAAGACAATTTGAGGAAGACCCCCGCTTTCATGGGCTGGCCTTATTTCGTCGGGAACAACACCGTGTTCAGCTATTCGGGCACGGCCAAAAACCCCGCGGCTCCCACCAACACCTC
>JBGPFT010000061.1:0-9091 GCA_041483475.1 Fibrobacteria bacterium
ATACGACCCAAAGGGAAGCGGTCGCCGATCTCAAGGTGTTGCAACAGAAGGACACGACCTTGCTGCGTAAGTCGGGCGGGCAATGGATGACGGCTCGGGACAGCTTTCCCGTCGACACGGCCAAAATCCATAAGAATCTGACCTATCTGCTAAGCCTGCAGGTCAAGGAAGTCGTATCCCGCACCACGGATCCGGCGCGACTCGCGGAATACGGCCTGGATACGGCCCAAGCCAAGCATGTCGCCTGGCATCTCGGGGACAAGGACGTGAAATTGGTGATCGGCAAGACCTCGGGGACCGATTACAGTTCCACTTATTGGAAGTGGGAAGGCGGCCCCGAGATCTTCAGCACGCCGGGGAACTTCAACTGGGAAATTGCGGCCCGCCTTTCCGATTGGAAAGACAAGGCGCTGTTCAAGGCGGAGGCAAAGGACATCCGCTCTCTTCAGGTGGATTGGCGGGACAGCCTGGGGAAAGTCACGCATTACAAGCTGGAAGTAGTGAATGATTCCACTTTCAAGTTGACGGAACCCGACAGCGCCACGGTCAAGAAAAACCTGGCGCGGGACATGCTCAGCCGCTTCGCCGATTTTTCCATCGACGATTTCCCGGCCCCGGGAGACACCAACCTCGCCAAGGCGGGGCTCGACAATCCCGCCTTCGTACTGCGCCTCAGCATGAGGGACGGAAAGTCGCACGAAATCAAGGCCAGCAAAAACCTCGACAATTACGCGTATGTGCAGCATCCCCGCCGCAAGGACGTGGTGAAGCTTTCCCAGTGGCGCCTCGACGTGTTCAAGAAGAAGCCGGCCGATCTCGTCGATACCGCGTCGGCTCCGGCTGCCAAGCCCGCGGCGAGAGCACCGGCCAAGGTTTCGGCCAAATCGGCTCCTGCTCCGTCGCCTAAGTAAGATCCAACTCCAGCTTTCCGTCCCCCATCTTTCGTTCCAGCATCTCTTTCAACAAGGGAGCCGTCACGAAGGATAGCCCCGGAATTTCCGACAGGTTGCGGACAAATTCGGCGTGGCTCCGGTCTTTCCGGTAATCCGGAGACAGGCTGGGCATGCGTAAAAACCTGTCCCAAAGGGCGATGGGTGCGTTCACTAAAATGGAAGCGAGATATAAAGCGCAGTCCCGCGGCAAATACAGGGATGATCCAAGGATTTTCCGATCCCCCGCCGCCAGATCGGAAATGCCCACGCATTCGGATTCAAGCCCCAATTCCTCCCGAAGCACTTCGCGGACGAATCCGTTGGCGGCGGAAAAATATTCCGGGATTCCGAACCCGGGCCGGCGCCGGAACCGCATGCCGACGCATAATACTCCGGGGGAAAGCATTACGGCCCCGCCTCCGCATTTGCGTTGGTAAACCGGAATCGCCGTCGCTTCCACGGCGGCGGCGTTCAATTCAATCTTCGGATCCTGCGAATAGCCCAGGACGAGCAGCGATTTTTCGGGAATCCAAGCCCGGAAAGGCGGGGAGGAGCGATCCAGTAAATCCTCGCCGGTGGGGTAGGGGTGGATATGCCCGGAGTCGGGGTAGCGGAGGATTTTCAAATGTGGGGCGAAAGGCCGTGGCTGTCGGCGGCGGCTTCCATGACGGACTCGGACAAGGTCGGATGCGCGTGCACGGTTCCCATCACTTCCTCGTAGGTGGCCTCGAGTTTCATCGCCAGCCCCAATTCCGCCAGGAGTTCCGTGGCATCGCATCCCAAAATGTGCGCGCCCAAAAGTTCGCCGTACTTGGCTCCGAATATGAGTTTGACCAACCCTTCGGTATGCCCGATGGCGCGGGCCTTGCCGCTGGCGGAAAAGGGAAACCGACCGATCTTGAAATCGAGTTTCTTTTCGCGGCAGGCTTTTTCGGTGAAACCGATGGAAGCCACCTGCGGCTGGCAATAGGTGCATCCGGGGATTTGTCCGTAATCCACGCCCTGGACCGCAAGGCCGAGGATATGGGCGACCGCCGCTTCCGCCTCGGCGGACGCCTTATGGGCCAGCAGTTGCCGTCCCGCCACGTCGCCGATGGCGTAAACGCCTTGCACCGAGGTTTCCTGATGCCCGTTGACCTGGATGAAGCTGCGCTCGTCGGTTTTCACCCCGGCGGCTTCCAGCCCCAAATCCTTGGAGTTCGGAACCATGCCCACGGCCACGAGCACTTGATCGACGGTGATTTTCGTTTCTTGTTTTTGCGCATCCACGAGTCTGGCTGCGACGCCGGATTTTCCCGCCTTGGTTTCGGCCACTTGGGTGCCGACATAGCAATGAATGCCCTGCTTCTTAAACGAGGCCAGCAATCCCTTGGCGATTTCCTCATCCTCGATGGGCAGGAGTTGCGGCAGCATTTCCACCAAATGCACTTCGGTTCCGAGGGCGTTGAAGAAATAGGCGAATTCCACGCCGATGGCCCCGGCTCCGATGATGAGCAGCTTCTTGGGTTGCGCTTCCAGCGCCAAGGTTTGCCGGTAGGTGACGAAGGTTTTCCCGTCGATGGGATATTGCGGGAATTGCCGCGGCGAGGCTCCGGTGGCGACGATGACGGCGCCGGCCTTCACGGTTTGCTTGCCGCCTTCTGGGGTCGTGATCTCCACCAGCCCTTTGGCCAAAATTTTAGCCTGCCCTTTCAGCACCTCCACCTTGTGTTTCTTCATCAGGAATTGCACGCCGTTGCTGTTCTGGCGCGCCACGTCTCGCGAGCGATTCATGATCTTGGCGAAGTCGGCGGAGACGGCGCCGGTTTGGATGCCGAATTGCGCCGCGTGTTTCAAATCGTCGAGCAATTCCGCGGACTTCAGCAAGGCCTTGGTGGGGATGCAGCCCCAGTTCAGGCAAATGCCGCCCAACTCGGATTTTTCGACCAGGGCCACTTTTTTGCCGCCCTGAGCCCCCTTGATGGCGGCCACATAGCCGCCCGGACCGCTGCCGATGACCAGAATGTCGAAGGTGTTTTCCAAAACGGGCTCCGTTCAGAACAGGAGCCACGCGGGATTTTCCAGCGCGGACTTGAGGGTGGAGAGGAATTGCGCGGCCAAAGCTCCGTCGATGGCGCGATGATCCGCGTTCAAGGTGATTTTCATGACGGATTTTTGCCGCGGGATTCCCTGTGCGTCCAATGCTATTTCAGGCTGGGCGCCGCCCACCGAAAGGATGGCGGCCTGGGGCGGGTTGATGATGGCGGTGAATTCGTCCACGCCGTACATGCCGAGATTGGATACAGTGAAGGTTCCGCCCTGATACTCGTCCGGAGCCAACTTGCCGGCGCGGGCTTTGGCCACCAGCGCCTTGACCTCCTCGGAAATGTTCCATAAGGATTTTTGATCCGCGTGCTTGACGATGGGGGTGATGAGTCCGCCGTCGAGGGATACGGCCACGCCCACGTCGACGTTGCCGTGTTGCCGGATGAATTCACCGTGAAAGGAGCTGTTGACGGCGGGATGCCGACGCAAGGCGAAGGCCGAGGCCTTGACGATGATGTCGTTCACCGAAACTTTGTAACCGGGGCCACGCTTGAGTTGGCTGCGCAATTCGTTCAAGGGCTCCGCGTCCACTTTTAAGGTGACGGCGAATACCGGAATGCTTTGCGTCGATTCCAACAGGCGGCGGGCAATGGTTCTCCGCATCATCGACAAAGGGATGTCCTGGGTGACGGCGGGGGGGAGTTGCGCGCCGAACGCCACACCGGGGCCTTCGGTGGCGGGAGGATTGGTTTTGAAGGCTTCCACATCGCGGCGAATGACACGCCCTGAAGGGCCGCTGCCCTGTACGGCACCGATGGGGATTCCCGCTTCGACCGCTACTTTGCGGGCCAGGGGAGAGGCCTTGAGGCGGCGTTCTTCGCCACTTCGGCGATCTTCCGGCGAACGGGTGGACAGGATGGGGGGCGCGAGGGCGGAAGGGACGGGGGCTACCGGGGCGATTTTGGCCGTCAATAGTTTCTGGCTTTTCTCCTGCGCCTTCTGCAAAAACTCCCCGATGTCCTCATCCTTGGTTTCAGTCAGCACGGCGATGAGCTGGTTTACCTTGGCCTGGGTTTTTTCCGGCAACACGATTTTACGCAGGAAACCCTCGTCCATGGATTCATAATCCACCGTGGTCTTGTCGGTCTCAACGCTGCACAGCAGGGTTCCCTGCTTGACGAAATCGCCCTCCTTCACCAACCACTTGGCGAGGACGCCCTCTTCCATGGTGGGGCTCAAACTCGGCATCAGGACGCTGGTCGGCATTGGGGCCTTTCTTCCTTGGGGCGTCCGGCAGGACGCCCTTACAACTTATGATCGGTAGGTCACTTGCCTTACCGCCTGGACGATTTTGGCCACCGAGGGCAAGGTGGCCGCTTCGAGGTTGGCGGCGTAGGGCATGGGGTTTTCGCTTTGGGCCACGCGCGCGATGGGGGCGTCCAGGTAGTCGAACATCTGGGTGTAGATGGAATCGGCGATTTGCGCGCCCACGCCCGAGAAAAAATGTCCCTCCTCGACGATGACCACGCGGTTGGTCTTCTTCACCGACTCCGCGATCAGCGGCATATCCAGGGGCTTGAGCGTGCGTGGATCCAGGAGTTCGGCCGAGATGCCCTCTTTTTCCAATTCCGCGGCGGCCTGCTTCGCCAAAGTCATCATGCGCGACCAAGCGATTATGGTCACGTCGTTTCCGGCGCGCTTGATATCGCCTTTCCCGATGGGAATCAGGTAATCGCCGTCGGGGATTTCTTCCTTCAGGCCGTAGTTCAATTCGTTTTCTAGGAACACCACCGGATCGTTGCAGCGTATGGCCGCCTTGAGCATACCCTTGGCGTCGGCGGGGCAAGAAGGGCTCAGCACGTGGATGCCGGGGAAATGCGCGTACACGGATTCCATGTTATGCGAATGCTGCGAGCTGACACGCGGTCCCGCGCCGTTGGGGCCGCGAAAGACGATGGGGATATGGTACAACCCGCCCGACATGTACAGCATCTTGGAGGCGTTGGAGATGATTTGATCCATGGCCACCAAGGAGAAGTTGAAGCTCATGTACTCCACCACGGGGCGGAGGCCCATCATGGCCGCGCCCACGGCCAAGCCGGTGAACCCCGATTCGGAGATGGGCGTGTCGATGACGCGCTTGGGCCCGAAATGATCGAGCAACCCTTTCGTCACCTTGTAGGCGCCGTTGTACTCGGCCACTTCTTCGCCCAGGATGAAGACCTTTTCGTCCCGGGTCATTTCCTCCTTCAAGGCCTGGTTCAGGGCCTCGCGCATTTCCACCACGGCCATCAGTCGCTCCCGACCGAGTCGCGGAACACCTGCTGGGTCAATTCCTCCAACGGAGGCTCGGGGCTTTCGTCGGCGAAGTCCACGGCGTCCTGGATATGGGCGCGGATTTTTTTCTGCAAATTTTTGTTCTCATCTTCCCCCATCCAGCCGTTTTCCCGCAATTCCTGGCTTACCGTGAGAATCGGATCCTTTTGTTTGTAGGCGTCCACCTCATCCTTGCTGCGGTACAGTCCGGCGTCGGACAGGGAATGCCCGAAATAGCGGTAGGTTTTCATGTGCACCAAAGCCGGTCGGCGCGTGGCGCGGGTCTCATGCGCCACATGCCTCATGGTTTCGTGCACCTCGAACAAATCCATGCCGTTGACGGTGGTGCCCTTGATTCCGTACCCCTCGGCTTTGGAGGCAACGTCGGTGTTGGCGATGGCGCGCGTGTTGGCCGTGCCCATGCCGTATTGATTGTCTTCGCAGATGAAGATGGCGGGAAGATCCCAAAGCGCCGCCAGGTTCAGGCTTTCGTGGAAGCTGCCCTGCGCCAAGGCGCCGTCGCCGAAGAAGATGAAGCTGACCGCGTTGTCCTCGTCGTAATTCGACTTGAAAGCGGCGCCGATGCCCGCCCCGAACTGACCGCCCACGATGCCGTGGCCTCCCAGGAAATTATGGGGCTGGGAGAAGAAGTGCATGGACCCGCCTTTGCCACGGGCGCATCCGGTGACCTTGCCGAACAGCTCGGCCATGCCTTCCCGGGGGCTGCCGCCCAACGCCAGATACAATCCATGGCAGCGGTAGCTCGTCACCACCGCGTCCTGGGGCAGCTTATGTTCCAAGGTGCCGACGCCTACGGCTTCCTGTCCGATGTAGCTGTGCAGGAAACCGGCGATTTTCTTTTGCTGATACGCCTTGATGCTGGCTTCCTCGAAATAGCGGATGACCAGCATTTTTTCGTACATCGCCACCAGTTTTTCCCTGGGGAGGCTGCGGGTTTGTTCCTTCTTGACTCCGGCCATGCCCCTCCGTTGGATGCCAATTGGCTTGTTTCCGGGAAACGGGTTCAATTTAGAAAAACTCAGGGTCGGGGAAAGTCGACTTTTGCGTTAATTATCGAAGTTTCAACCGAAAGCAGATCGTTCTCCGGGTCAAAATTGTGTTTTAGCGCGTATTATCCCGCCCCGCGCGAGCGTGGGTGACGGAAAGCTTATGCGGGGGTGGGAGAGGAAACGGGGGCGATTTCTTCCCGCCAAACCAAAATGCTTCCGCAGCTTTCGCAGCCGAGCAAAGCGTTTTTTTTCGCCACCTCGATGACGCGCTGGGAGGTTTGGCTGCGGTTGCAGACGTCGCAATGACGATGGGAATGATTGACGGCGGCGATCACGTGCGGGGAGCCCCGGCGCTGCACCACGCGGTCATAAAGCGACAGGACTTTCTTTCCGATTTTCCGGCGTGGCTCCTCGCCCAGCTTGGCCTGCGCCGCGATGCGATCCTCGATGCCGTTCAATTCCTCGGTGAGGGTGTTGAGTTCCGGTTCGTTGGCCGCGATCGCCTTTTTCGACTCTTCCTCGGCCTGGGCCGCGTCCTTTTGCAGGTTTTCCAGGGCCTGCTGAAAATGGAGGATATTGGCCTGGGCGGCGTCCACGTTCCTCTTATGGGCCGCGATTTCGAGGTGGACGGCGTCGTATTCGCGGTTGGTGCTGATATTGGTAAGTCGTTTGTTGCTTTCCTGGAGGGAAAGGGCTTCTACGGCCACGGTGTCCTGGTTTTCCTTGATCTTGGATTGGGTGACCGCGATTTCAGCCTGGATGCGGACTAAATTGGTCTTTTCCTTGTCGATGGCGGACTTCAGGGATTGGATGCGAACGGGCAAATCCCTGCGGGTTTGCTTGAGTTCATGCACCTTTTTGTCCACCGAGGACAGTTGGAGCAGGTATTGGATATCCTCTTGCATGGGGGCGCCCGGGGGCGCTAAGGTAGCTAGAGAACGCGTCGACTTCAACGCGAGGGCGATTCCGGTTTCCGGTTGAAGCGGGAACCGGCGAAATCCCAACCGCGAGCGAAGCCTGATTCCACGACTTCGGAAAATTCCGCGAACACCGGTTTCAGCGCGTTCCACTCGGTTTCTCCCATTTTTCCAAGCACGAAAGCGGCCAGATCCCAACCCTCCGGGCATGGCCCAATGCCGACGCGGATGCGGGGGAACCCTTCCCCGATCCGCTCCACGATGTCGCGGAGTCCGTTGTGTCCGCCATGTCCTCCCTCGGCGCGCACGCGGATCGCACCCAGGGGCAGGGAGACGTCGTCGGCCACGACGACCATTTCGACAAGTGGGATTTTATAAAAGGTCAACAAGCCCAGCACGGCCTCGCCGCTCAGGTTCATGAAGGTTTGTGGCTTGGCGAGAATTAGGGAATGGTTGCCCAAGGACGCCTTGCACACCTGGGATTTTCCCCAGGGTTTCCAGGCATCGACGACCCCCGCGGTTTTGGCCACGGAGTCCACCAAGGCGAAGCCGATATTGTGCCGCGTGTTTTCGTATTGGGGGCCGGGATTTCCCAGGCCCACTAGCAGGGGCATGGATACGGTTATTTCTTGGACTTGCCGTCGCCTTTGGCCGGGGCGGCGGGTGCGCCCTTCTCCTTGCCTCCGGCTGCTGGCGCGGCTTTGTCCTTGCCGGCCGGAGCGGCGGCTTTGTCCTTGTCCCCGGCGGCCGGAGCGGCGCCTTTGTCCGCGCCTTCCGGGGTCGCGGCAGCGACGGGCGCGGCCACGACTTCCTCTTCCACCTTGGCGAAGCCGACTCCGAACAGGGCGGTTTTACCCGGGGTGAGAACGACGCCCTTTTCGAACTTCAGGTCCTTCACGTAAATCGTGTCGCCGGTTTTCAGGCCCGAGACGTCAATGGTGAAATTATCCGGGATGTCGCGGATCTTGGCCTTAAGCAGGACGTATTTCTTGGAAATGGAGAACACTCCGCCCTCGATTTTCACGCCGACGGGCATGCCCTGGGGAATCACGGACACCTGCACCGTGACCGGGTGGACCTCATCCACGCGCAGGAAATCGATATGCCGCGCGTCGCGGCGGATGACATCGCGTTCCACTTGTTTCACCATGACCTTCACGTCCTGCCCATCGAGCTTGAGTGCGACGACATGATTGCGTTTGGGCAGGATGACGCGCAAATCGGCGGCCTTGACCTCCAGCATTTGCGGTTCGGATTTCAATCCGTACAGCACTCCGGGCACCCGGCCTTCGCGGCGCAAGGCGGCCAGTTGTCCCTTGGTTCCTTTTTGGCGTTTGTTCGCTGCCAGCGTAAGTTCTTCCATGTGACGGCTCCTTGTCGGTACCACGCTTCCGGCGATGCGCCTTCCCGTAGGGTGATGCAAAGTTTGGTTGGGGCGGCAGGATTCGAACCTGCGGTAGGCGGCTCCAAAAACCGCTGTCTTACCACTTGACGACGCCCCAGCGCCGGAGGGGGGAATTTAGAAAAGGCCGGGGGTTTTAAGCAGGCGTGCGGAAGCGCTGAAGCGGCATTGGGGCCCCACGGCCTCAAGGCACGCCCGGGCCTTTCCGGGATTGCGGAACAGGGCGAAAAGGCTGGAACCGCTGCCGGTAAGCATGGCTTTTTCGGGGTCGAACGAGGAAAGCAAATCCCGCAACGAGCGGATTTCCGCGAAATGCTCCACCGCCATTTCCTCGAAATCGTTGTGGAGGCGGGAGTAAAAGGCGGAGTTTTTGGACTCGGCGGCATAACGCGATTTGAACTCGTTCCAACGGTTACCAAAAGACCGGCCCGACATTTGCCGATAAGCCCAGGCGGTTTCCACGTGGCAAGCGGGGGTGGCGATGACGAC
>JBGPFT010000062.1:0-8917 GCA_041483475.1 Fibrobacteria bacterium
CTGAATTGCCTGAATATACGCGGCTTGGCCTTTCCTTTTTCAACCGCATCGTCAACACCAGCTCCGGATTGGACGGCCTGAACAGTATGCTGGCCAGCAAAACCGTCATTCCAGGCCCAGGATACCCGAACGCGGGCATCCCGCAGCAGGCCACTCTTTCGGCATTCGATCACGTGCTGGCGGCCAGCATTTCCACCAACCGCTTTTTGGAATTCCACGTGGCCGTGCCGTTGTACAACCAGGATCTCACTTTCGGATCCGTCAACGTGGTGGAAAACCGCGCCTTCGAGGTCGGTGATTTGCGCTATGGCTTCAAGCTGGCCTTGCCCATCGGCAAGAAACAATCGCCGCTGGCGGCGGCCATCCTTTTCGGCGGCAGCCTGCCCACCTCCAGCCCGGGCACCTTGCCGATGCCGCGCCGGCTGGAATACTTCCCCCACAACGACAGCATTATGAACGCCAATTCGTCCAGCCCCGGATCCCGGGCCGCGGGCACGGCCCGCGACGACTGGCATATCGGCGGCGCCATGACTTTGGATCTGGAGAACAGCGCTTTGCCCCTGCCCGTGCAATTCCACGTGAACGCGGGAGGACGCAAGACCAGCGCCCTGACGCCGGCCGACTCCGACTTCTTCGACATCTTTTCGGCGGGAGTGGGGTTCCAAGGCAATGTCTCGCAATACGCCTCCTTCCTGGCCGAGTATTGGCATGAAGACCGCATGGAGCAGAACGACCCGGCCCATCTCGACGATATTTCCCTCGGACTGGCCTTCCACATTCCCATCGGCATCTCCTTCATGATCGGCGCCGGCTTCGCCCTGGGAAACAGCACGACCGATCTCGTCCATTATTACAATACCAGCGGAGTCAACGAATACAGTTTCGTCGCGCGCACCTCGCCCAACGCCCAGGTCATGCTGGCGGCCAGCTACACCAGCCTCGGGCCGCAAGACCGGGACCACGACGGCATCACCGACAAGCTCGACAAATGCCCCGACGATCCCGAGGATTACGACAAGTTCGAGGACGAGGACGGATGTCCCGATCCCGACAACGACAAGGACGGCATCCTGGACGTGAAGGACAAATGCCCGAACGACCCCGAGGACCTGGACGGCTTCCAGGACGAGGACGGATGCCCCGACGCGGACAATGACAAGGACACCATCTGCGACCCGTGGGTGACGGAAAAAGGGCAGCTCGGGAAATACGCGTCGCTGTGCAAGGGCCTCGACAAATGCCCCAACGAGGCCGGCCCGGCTGAGTTCGATGGCTGCCCGGTGCGCGACAAGGACGGCGACGGCATCACCGACGACAAGGACAAGTGCCCGAACGACCCCGAGGACAAGGACGGCTTCGAGGACGAGGACGGTTGCCCCGACCCCGACAACGACAAGGACGGCATCTGCGATCCGTGGATCGCGGAGAAGGGACAAAGCGGGAAATACGCGGCGGTGTGCAAGCTCGCGGACAAGTGCCCGATGGATCCCGAAGACATCGACGGGTTCGAGGATGACGACGGCTGCCCCGATCCCGACAACGACAAGGACGCCATCTGCGATCCGTGGGTGGCGGAGAAGGGACAAAGCGGGAAGTACGCGACGGTGTGCAAAGGCACCGACAAGTGCCCGAACCAGCCCGAAACCGTTAACGCCTATCAGGACGACGACGGTTGTCCCGACACGGCGCCCATCCAGCAGAAGACTTTGGTCCTGCGCGGAGTCAATTTCGAAACCGGCAAGGCCACCCTGCTGGCGGAATCGTACCCGGTGCTGGATGACGTCGCGGGCCAGCTTGTGGCCGCCCCGGAAGTCGAGATCGAGGTGTCGGGCCATACCGACAACCGCAGCGGCTACCAGTACAACATGGATCTGTCGCGCGCCCGCGCCCAGACCGTGACGAGCTATCTGATCTCCAAGGGCGTGGCGGCGAGCCGCCTGCGCGTGTCGGGCTACGGGTACACCAAGCCCATCGCCAGCAACCGCACTGCGGAAGGCCGCCTGCAGAACCGCAGGGTGCAGTTCGACCGGACGAAGTAGCCTCACCCCTATCCCCTCCATGCTTAAAGGCATGGAGAGGGGAAGGTCGCTGAATTTTCCCAAGACCCCTGGTATAAAAGCCGGGGGTTTTTATTTGCCTGCTTCTCCACCCCCCTCTCCATCCCTTTAAGGATGGAGAGGGGGTCGGGGGGTGAGGTGATCCCCGTCACTCCCAAGTTTCCCCCTGATGGCTCCCCGCGTCCAAGCGGGCGATGAGTGGATCCATTCTTTTGCTGGCGGCCTTGGAGATGTTCCCCGACGGAGCGGTGGAATGGCGGGGCACGATCGCCTGCCCCGATCCCATGGCGCTCCAAGACGCGTCCGTCGTGTTGGCTTTCGATTTCGACCTCGACGGATCCGCTGACGGAGAAAAGGATTCCATCCCGCTTTCTCCCCCGGATTGCGACGGGGGCGAAGTCCGCGTCCTCCGCACTTTGTTTCCGGGACGACCCGGACTTTTGCTTTCGGAATTGCGGCGCGGCGACGGCGGCTCGGAACAACACGTCGCTTTCGCGGGGGCGACCGGATCGCTTTTGTCTCTCCGGCATTTTTGCGCGCGTCCCTCGGGCGGGGAACCGGAATGGGTGGAATTGCGCAACGCCGCGGATCGCCGGTTGGATTTGCGGAAAGTGCGTTTGCAAAACCACCTCCTCGGCGGCTGGCTGGATCCGGGAGAAAGCGTCGTCTTGGGTTCCGACTCGGCCGCGGTGCAGCGGTGGGTGCCCGCCTTTCCCGCTCGATCAACGGCCTGGTCCTACCTGCGTAACACGGGAGATACCTTGCGCCTGACCTGGGGCGACGCATTTCTCGACAGCGCGATTTACGGGGAAAACGCCAAGGAACCCCGCGAAGCCTGCGCGAGCGACGCGGGGAGCGGAGGCGCGGCCGGATCGGGTTTCGATTTGCGCATCGCGTCGCCGCATTGGAATCCGGCTTCCGGTCCCGTGGACATCGAGGTGGAAGTTCCGGCGGGGACGCCCTTCGTCCTCCCGGTGTATGACTTGGACGGTTTTTCGCTTTGCGTCATCGCCCGGGGATCGGGGCCGGTGAAATTTTCCTTGAGCGTTTCGGATTGCCCCCGGCTTTCGGGACGCAGCGGACCCGTGATCCTGAACCTGCAACCGCGCGGCGCCGCGCCCCGTCGAAAAATTTTGATGCTGGATCGGCCATGGTAGCGGCAACCACAAGGGTTGCCGCTACCATGGCGACCTTCATTGCGATCGGATTCGGACAATCGTCATTGCCCCGCCTGCCTTTTTCCGGATCTTACGGCGCCACTATGGGGGCGGGCTCCGCGGTGGGATGGGAGCGCAGCCTGGGCGGAAATCCCGCCGCATGGGAGTCGCGCGGCTTCGGCCTGGCGTTGGCGGGTTATTCCCCTTTCGGCCTGGACGGAATCTCGGTACTGGAAGCCGACGCCCGTGCCGACGGGCGCCGCTTCGGGAATTCGTTGGCTTGGCAACGAAGCGATATCCAAGACGGGCCGTCCACGTCCGCATGGCAATGGCAGGGAGACATGCGGCTACAACCGGGACTGTCGGTGGGGGGGTCGCTGAAAATTCTGGGAGAAGACGGATGGGGCGCGGCGCTGGGGGCGATTTGGAATCGATTCCCGTTTTTTTCCGCAGGAACCTTCGCGGAAAAATCCTTTCTCCCGGGCGACCGCGTCTGGCGCGCGGCCTTGGGGGCGGATGCGGGGAATTCCCCCCTTACCCCCGCGGGGGGCAAGGGGAAATTCGGATGGAGGATTAACGGGGAAGGTCATTTCGACTCCCGGGAAAAAACCTGGAAATGGCGTTTCGGGGCCTGGTTGCACCTGCATGAAGCGCTGTCGGTGAACGGCGGCTGGTCCCCGGAGGCGGAGTCCTTCGCCCTGGGCTTGCGCTTCGGCATGGGGAATTGGGAAGGGTTCCATGCCTTGCGCCGACATGCGTTTTTGGGGACGACATCGGTGCAGGGGGTGCGATGGGGCACCGCACCCCCCGACCCCCCGCGGGGGGACAAGGGAAAGCATGGTGGATAGAAGGGAAAGGGCATTTGAGGCTGTAGGTTTTGTAACGCGTATAACGGAATACCGAACTACTTTTCAGTTGTCGTCACCGGGTGGAATATCGTGAAAGTGCGTGAAGCCGTGGAACTTTTCCTCACCACCCTGCGCGTTGAGCGCGGGGCCTCGCCGCATACGCTGTCGGCCTATGGCCGCGACCTGGGAAAATTGCTGGCGCATCTGGAAACGGGAGGACACGACGATGTCGCGGCGCTGGACAAACCCCGGCTGCAGGATTTTGTGGTCAAGTTGCCGGCGAAAAGGTTCGGGGCCGCGAGCCAGGCGCGCGTCATCGCCTGTCTCAAAAGCTTCGGCAATTTCCTCGCCGCGCGGGGATTCGCGGCGCGCAATCCGGCCCAAGGCCTGGTATTTCCCAAGCAGGAGCAAAAGCTGGTGTCGGTGGCCGGGGAGGAACTATTGTCCCGGGCGTTGGAGCCCCTCCCGGCCGGACCGGATTCCGATCCGTTCCGGGAGCGGCGCGACTTGCTGTGCCTGGAACTGTGTTACGGGTCCGGATTGCGGCTGGCGGAATTGACGGGCTTGAAATGGTCGGATTTCTCCCGCGACTTGGCGTCGGTCCGGGTGCTGGGCAAGGGCAATAAGGCCCGCACCGTGCCCGTCACCCGCAGGGCACGCGAGGCGCTGGAGGCGTACCGGGCCGCGAGCGCGGAGAAGGGCTTCGCTCCCGGCGGCGCGTTGCTGTTGAACACGAACGGACGCGCGCTGGGACGCCGCACCGTGCAGCGCGCGGTGGAGGCGCGCCTGCGCGCGCAAGGGCGGCAGGGCCAGGCCTCTCCCCATGTGCTGCGGCATTCCTTCGCCACCCATCTGCTGGATCGGGGCGCGGATTTGCTGGCGGTGAAGGAGATGCTGGGGCATGCCAGCCTTTCCACCACCCAGAAATACACGCATGTGTCGGTGCGGCGGCTGAAACAGGTGATTTCGCAGGCGCATCCGCGCGGATAATCGGATAATAAGCCAATGGACAAGAAACCCGACGGAATGCCGGATCCACCGGAAAACCCCTCGGCCACCTCGTTCCTGCGGGTACGGCGCGATCACCTGAAGCGCGAAATCGAGGATTTGGAGACGCGCAAAACCGTGGAGGAATGGCTGGAGGGCCAGTTCAAAAAGCTGGCGGAAATCCTGCCCGAATGCATTTTCTTCAAGGACCGCGAGGGGTGCTTCATCTGGGTCAACCGCGCCACCGTGAATTTCTTCGGAAAGGCGGATCTCTCGGAAATCGTCGGCAAAACCGATTACGACTTTTTCCCCGAGCAGCATGCCGACGAGGCGCGGGCCGACGAACTGCGCGTGCTGGAAACCGGGGAGCCGATTTTCGATCGCCTGGAAAACGACAATTACGCCGACGGTTCGCCGCGCTGGGCGCATGTGACCCGGTTGCCCCTGCGGAACGCCGCGGGGGAAATCGTCGGCACCTACGGCAACACCAAGGACGTCACCGATCTCAAGAAAACGCAGGGGGCGTTGGAGCAGGAAAGCACGCTCCTCCAGGCCCTGATGGAGCACATCCCCGACGCCGTGTACTTCAAGGACGCGCACAGCCGCTTCCTCCGCGTCGGCAAAGGCATCCACCTCGAGGGACTGAAACGGACGGAAGACGCCATCGGCAAAACCGACTTCGACTATTTCACCCGGGAACACGCCCAGCAGGCCTACGACGACGAGCAGGAAATTATCCGCACCGGAGTCCCCATCGTCGACAAGATCGAAAAGGAGACCTTTCCCGACAAACCCGACGGCTGGGTTTCCACCACCAAGGTGCCGATGCACGACAAGGCCGGCCGCGTCACCGGCATCGTGGGCATTTCCCGCGACGTCACCGAGCGGTTCAAGGCCGAGGAGGCGGTGCGCAAGGCCAAGGACGAGTTGGAAATCCGGGTGCAGGAACGTACGCGGGCGCTGGTGCAGGAAATCAAGGAACATTTGAACACGGAAAAGGCCCTGCGGGACGGCGAACGAAAGCTGCAGGAAAGCAACCAGCGCCTGGTAACCCGGGTGGAACAGCTGAACTTCCTGAACGCCTCGGCCCAGCGCATGTCGCGCTCCGCCTGGCGCCGCGATCTGCTTCCCGCCATCGTCGAAGCCTTCGCCCAAAGCCGTCCCGGACTCGAGGTCGCCTTGTTGGAAAAAGAGGGCGACGCGCATGTCCTGCTGGCCGGCACGCCGGGCCTGCACGACAAGGGCTGGGACGCGCGCTGCGTGCCGCTATGCGATCGCCTGGCGAAGGACGAGGATGCGCCCATCCTGATCCCGGACCTGCGCCGCGACCTGAACCTGGCGGCCCTGAACCTGGCTCCGGGGGAGGAAATCTCCTTTCTTCAAATCCCCCTGCGGGTTGAGGAGCACACCTTGGCCTGGGTTCAGGTGTTCGGGGATCTCGGCTTCGCCATGTGGTATTCCCAGGAAACCCTGATGATCAACACTTTGGCGGCCCAGGCGGCGCTGAGCCTTTCCAATTCCAACAGTTTTCGGAGCCTGGCGGCCAAGGCCCGCGTCGAGGGCGAGCTGGCGGTGGCGCAAAACATCCAGAAGCGGTTCACGCCCGTGCACAGCCCGGATATTCCGCGGGTGGCGCTGAAGGGCGTGTATTTCCCGGCCTTCGAGGTGGGCGGGGATTATCTCGATTATTTCCGCACCGAGCGCGGCGACTGGGTGATCGTGGTGGCCGACGTCAGCGGCAAGGGGATTCCCGCGGCGCTGGTGATGACCATGCTGCGCTCCACCATCCACGCCGAGGCGCGTTACGAGCATACGGCCAAGCGCCTTTTGTGCTCGGTGAACGACATCATGGTGAAGGATCTCGACGACCGCTCCTTCATCACGGCGGCCTGCCTGGTGATCAACCCGCAAGGCACCTCCATGACCTATGCGCGCGCGGGACACCCTCCCCTGCTGATCCGGCGCGGGAGCAGCGTCAGCCAGCCCAAGGCTCTTAGCCCGCGCGGCCTGGCGCTGGGGATCGTGGAAGGGGAAGTGTTCTCCTCGGTGCTGGAGGAAGTGACGGTTCCATTGCAAGCCGGCGATTCCTTTCTCCTGTTCACCGACGGATTGACCGAAGCCATGGATCCCGAACGCCGCATGTACGGAATGCCGCGCCTGCAATCCCTGCTCACGCGTGAAAACAGCGAGGCGCCCGACGCGGTAGTGCAGCGCATCCTGGACGACGTGCGCGATTTCACCCGGAACCAGCCCAGCCACGACGATTTGACCATGCTGGCGTTGGAGGTAAAGGGGTAAACGCCCTCACCCCCTATCTATATTGCAGTGCCCATGGACGCCGCCGAAAAACCCCAACCTCAGGAACCCGTCTATTCCCTCAAGGCCTTGAGCCTGGAGAACTGCCCGTTTTACACGCGCGGGGACTCGCTGCAGGTTCGGCTGCCCGGGCTTTACAGCCATCGCACCCATGCCTGCATCATGCCGGTGACGAGCTTTTTGCCCCTGGGTTTGAAAGGGGCCGGGGACGACGGCCGCATCGAATCCGGGTTCAAGGGATGCTCCTGCCGCTGGGCCTATGCCCGGGTGACCGAGGTCAACCAATCGGCCATGGAGCTGGAGGACCTGCTCACGGCGGAAAACACCCTGTCGGTTTCCTTCTTCGAGCAATTGCCCGGCCCCATCGCCCGCGCCCTGCGGGAACGCTCCCAGGTGCTGCGTTTCCAGAAGGGCGACTTGATCCTCGAAGGCCAGACGGCGGGATCCTACTTCTTCGTGCTGCTCGCGGGCACGGTGCGCATCACCAATCAGGGCAGCGACGGACGCGTGCAGGAATTGTCGGTGCTGCATCGGGGCGACTGCTTCGGGGAAATGTCCCTGCTCACCGGCGCCACCACCAGCAACCGCATCGAGGCCGCCGAGGAATGCCTGGCCCTGGCCGTGGCCCGCCCCGATTTCCAGCAGATCCTGTCCGAATTCCCCTTGCTCAGCATCATCCTGTACCGCCTGCTCAGCAACCGCATCCGCGCCAACAACCTGCGCCTGTCCCAATTGCTCACGCCCGGGATTTCCGGAAACCTCGCGATCTTCGGCATCGCCGACATCATGCAGTCGGTGCACTCCACGCTCATGACGGGAAACCTGCATGTCACGGGATCGTCCCAGGCCGTGTTCGGCTTCAAATCGGGCCGCCTCTGCCACGCTTCGTCGGGAACCTTGCAAGGCCAGGACGCCTTGCTCCAGGCCTTCCGCTGGAAGGACGGATCCTTCCACTTCAATGTGAACGAAGCGGCGGCGGCCGACAACATTCAAGGCGACACCATGGGTCTCATCCTAGACACGCTGCGCCGCCTGGACGAAAGCAGCATCATGGAGCGCGAGGCGGTGCAATAACTTCCCGAATCCTGGCCCCGCCGATCAGCCGATTCCCGTCGTAAAACACCGCGCTTTGCCCCGGGGCTATGCCGTGGCCTGGTTCCAAGAGGGAAACTTCCACTTCGCCGTTGGGGAATCTTTCCACCATGGCCGGCTTGGCCGCCGAGCGGTAACGGTATTGCACCTGGCATTTCCGCAAGGTCCACTCCGGCCCGAAACCGTTGAAATCCCCGGCGCGGAAACCGCGCGCGGAAAGGTCCTGCTTGCGGCCGAGCGTCACCTGCCCCGTGGCAGCCTCCACTTTGCGGACGTACAGGGGTTCGCCGCCGGCCACCCCCAAACCGCGGCGTTGTCCGATGGTGTAATTCGCAATCCCCTGATGCGGGCCCATTTCCCGACCGTCCGGCCCCACGAAAACTCCGGCGGCGATGGAATCGCCTTTTTCCGCCGCGCGCGCGGCGATGAATTCGCGGTAATCCCCGCCGGGAACGAAACA
>JBGPFT010000063.1:0-8765 GCA_041483475.1 Fibrobacteria bacterium
AATTGGGGATGGGACAGCCGGTAAATGTCATGCCAGTTTAGCGCGCCTCCGCTCGAAGCGGAAGAAAGCAGGACGACGTACAGGTTGCCGTAGGCGTCCTCCGGAAAATGGACGACCCCGTCATGCCCCCCCGGATTATTGACCGTGATGGGGCCTCCCGTCGCCAATTGGCCCACGTTCTGAGGCGCGGCCACGCCTTCTTTCACCGCCAGGAAATAGTTGCGCTGCACGTCGGTGATGAAATGATACCCGTAAAAGGGGGAGGCGGGATTTCCGCGAAAAGCGGGGCTCACCGCGATGCAATTCATCAGCGTGCCGGGAAGCGAGGTCGGAATGGTCGTTGCCCCCAGAACGGCGTTGGTGCCGGTATGCCGGAAATTCCATGTGCCGTTGGTGAAATTCGCGCAGGTCATGGTTTGCCCGAAAGAAAAAGGCCCGGTATAGGAATAGGGAGTCCGGTAGCTGCCACGGAAGGCGATGCCGGAAGCCGTATTGTCGCTGCAAGGGCCCTGGATGCCGGAACCGTCGGTGGTCGTGGTCGACAAGCCCCCGCCGTCGGCCCAACCGTAGTTCCTGCCGGGCAGGACGAGATTCACTTCCTCCCACTCGTTTTCCCCCACTTCGCCCGCCCACAGGCTTCCGGTCAGATAGTCGGCGGCCAGCGACCAGGCGTTCCGGATCCCGAAGGCGTAAACCTCCTTCTTGACATTGGGGTTGGTAACGTTGAACCAGGGATTGCCGGGCGGGACGGCGTACATCTTGCCGGGGTCCCGGCGCGACACGTCGATGCGCAGGAACTTGCGCATGAAACTCGTGCTGTCCCAGCTGTTGGTATCGTAGGAACTGGTGCTCAGGTACAGATTCCCATCCCGGCCGAAAACCATGTTGGAAACCCCGAATCCATGCGAATGGTTGATGGAGAGCATGACCGTGTCCCGGCTCACCGATCGGTAATCCGCGGACAGGATATACCGGTCCAGGACGGTCAGGTGATTGGGGTTGGTGGTGACATCCGCGCCGCTCGGATTCTGTCCGAAGTGGTATTCCGCGGGGTTGCCGTATTTTTCGTACAGCACGTAGAAGTAACGGTTTTGGGAGAAATTCGGATCGAACGCCCCTCCCAGCGATCCCTGTTCCCAACCCTTCATCACCCAATTGCTGAAATCGGCGATCTGCGTCCGGGCATAGCGCTTGATGGACCCGTAGGGCATCACCGTGTCGGGCCGGGTGGTATCGGGGTACAAAGTCCACAGATACCCGAAATACCCCAGCACGATGAAATGCTTGGGTTTGCCGGGAACCTCCCACATGCCCGAGGTGGACAACCGATCCTTATAGAAACTCAAGCCGGCCCGGCTGGTGTCGTAGAAAGGGACGGTGGTCACGCCGGTGGGAAGGATTTGGGCGCGAACGGAGGCCGCGGTAAAAATCAGCGAACCGGCCAAGACCAAACGAAACACACGAAAAGGGTAACAAATCAGGCGAAGGATCAAAATCCTCAATCAAGAAATGCGCATTGGAGCGGCCGTCGCCGCGACGGGTTTGGATTATGCCCGGCGAAAAACCGGCTTATCGATGGCTGGCCAAACCATTTGATTGATTTTTACATGAAAAGGCATGATCGATGTCAAAATTGTCCTCGAACAAATCGCATGCGCGCATTCCAGCTGAAGGAAGCAAAGTGAAGCGATGAAGGGTGCAAGGATTTTGGCGGCGCTGCTTGGCGTCTGGGCGATCGCGACGGCCGGAAGCCCGGAAAAAGCGGATATGGAACACTCCGCGGCGCGGGTGGCGCGGGAAATCGCCGGGTTGAAGGGGACGTTCAAGCATTTCGCCGATTACGATCCGGAAACGGCCTGTTTCGGGTCGATCATCACCTATCTCCACGGGATCACTTATGCCCCCAATCCGAGCCGGGCGGCGATGGATTCCGGCACAAATGATTCCGCTTTCAAAAAACAAATTCCGGATTCGATCCAAGTCTATTCCGGGGAGGACGGCCTGAATTTACGCATCGAGTTTCTCGATCCCGAAACCCGGGCGAATATGGCCCGCGCGACCCTCTCCGAAGTGGAATCCGGAAGCTGGTCCATTGAGTCGTCGGTAGAGGGCCCGAAAACGCGGGAGCTGACGCAAATCCGCAAGGCTATAAGCCGTATTCTCGACGCGGAGAAGCGAAGAATGGATCGGGAATTCAGTAGATTTCATCGGTGATCCGCGAGCACATCTCCGTTTTGCTGCTGGGTGGGGTCCTGCCGGCATGCGCGCAATGGTCGGCCCCTCCCCTGCTCAAGCCCGAAATCCTCGCCGAATTGCCGCATGACACCGGAGCCTTCACCCAGGGATTGTTGTGGCTGGACGGCAGGCTCTATGAAAGCACGGGGCTTTACGGCCAATCCACCTTGAGGGAATTGAATCCCAAAACCGGCGCCGTGATCCGCAATCATGCCTTGCCGGAACAATTTTTTGCCGAGGGATTGGCGAATTTACGCGGCGAACTGGTGCAATTGACCTGGAAGGAAGCCACGGCTTTCCGCTATCCGATCAAGCGCTGGGACAGGCCCAGCGGGCATTTCGCCTACTCCGGAGAGGGCTGGGGACTGACCAATTTGGGCCAAGCCCTGTGGATGAGCGATGGATCGGACACCTTGTTCCGGCGCAACGCCGCGTTCAAGATCACGGCCAAGGTGCCCGTGAAATTGGGAGGGCAACCGCTGCCGCGCCTCAACGAACTGGAAGGCGTTTCCGGAAAAATCGTGGCGAATGTCTGGTATTGCGATTCGATTTTCGTCATCGACCCGCGCGAGGGCCGGGTGCTGGCGGTGGTGGACGGAACGGAACTCGTGGCGCGCAGCCGCCGGCGATCCCGTGAGGAAGTGCTTAACGGTATCGCCTATGACGCCCGCAAGAAAGTGTTCTATCTCACCGGCAAGGATTGGCCCGTGTTGTTCCGGGTGCGCATTCCGTTCGCGTTTTGACCCGGCCCTAAACCTCGACGTGGCCGCGTTGACGGCGCTTCATCTCGCTGGCCTGGGCGAGTTTTCCCCTCTCGTCGCCCGTCAGGGACTGCATGCCATGGCGGCTGATCTTTTCCAGGATGGGATCGATGTCGGTCATGGTCGATCGGATTTTTTCCGCCGCCCGCCGCGCTTTTTCCAGGCCCCGCCGGGCGCGCCGCGCCCGCCAGGCGGCCAGGGGATCGAGGTCGAGGTCCCGGCGCAACCAAATCCAGGCGAACAGGGCGCCGCCCAGATGGGCGATATGGGCGATGCGATCATTGGAGGTGATGGCCAGCAGCTCGATGCCCGCGAAAATGAGCACGGCGTATTTGGCGGGCACGGGGAAGAGGAAGAAGATCAGGAAATTCTGGGTGGGAAAAAAACGTGCGAAGGCGACCATGAGGGCGAACAGGGCTCCCGAGGCCCCGATGACCACGGTGGGATTCCGCGTCGCCGCGTAAAACACGAGTGAGCAGACGCCCGCGAATAGGCCCGACAGCAGGTAGAAGGTCCAGAAGCGCCTCTCCCCCATTTCCCGCGCCACGGGCGTTCCGAACATCCACAGCATGAGCATGTTGATGAGGATGTGCCAGAAGGAAGTGGGATCGTGCACGAACATGTAGGTGACGAGCCGCCAAAGTTGGAAGCCATGCGTGACGCGGCCCGGATCCAAGGCCAGCCACTCGAAGGCGTAAGCCCCATGCGTGAGATAATCGACGATGAAAACCGCGACGTTGGCGATGAGCAAAGTCCGCACGGGGCGCGGCACGGCGTCGGACGCGAAGGATCCGCTCACGGAGCCTTTCCTTCCGCCAGTTTTTTACGCAAACGGCGCTCCACGTCGGCGGGCACGAATTCGGAGATGTCCGCGCCCAGTTCGGCCAATTCCCGGACCAGGCTGGAAGCCAAGTAGGTGTAGCGCTCCGAGGGAATGAGGTAGACGGTTTCGCAGCGAGCGTCGAGCTTCTTGTTCATCAGCGCCATCTGGAATTCGTATTCGAAGTCGCTGACGGCCCGGAGCCCGCGGATGAGCACCTGCGCCTTCCGGCGGCGCAGGCAGTCCACCATGAGGCCGTCATGGGACAGCACCTCCACGTTGGATAAATCCCGCGTGCTGGTCCGAATCATTTCCACCCTCTCCTTCACGGAAAACAGGGTCGTCTTGCGCGCGTTCACGGACACCACCACGTCCACGGATTCAAAGAGGTCCGCGGCGCGATGGATGACGTCGAGATGGCCGTTGGTGATGGGATCGAAGGTTCCGGGATAAAGGGCTTTGGCCACAACGCGCTCCTGGGACGGGCGGCCATTAAATTATAAAGGCCCGAACACCGCCAGCGACGATTCCCCATAGGCGTATACGCGCGTGCCGGCCGCGAAATCGGGAGGATTCCGGGTGGGGAATTGCACCACGCCGATGCCCGCAGGATCCAACAGGGCTGAAATACTGGGCCACAGTCCTGAAAATTCGGAGGAAAAAGGCGGATCGGCGAATACGACGCGGAAGCTGCGGCCTTGACTGGCGGCCACACGGCAGAATTCCCCGGCATCCCTGCGCTGCCATTCCAGCGATTCGCTTTCGGCCCCTTTCGAAAGGAGCACCTTGCAATTGCTTTCCAAAGCGCGGAAGGCGACGGGATGGTTCTCGATCAGAACGGCACGGCTGCAGCCTCGGCTGACGGCTTCCAACCCCACAGCCCCCGAACCGGCGTAAAGATCGAGAAAGTCGAGTCCCTCGATCCGGCCGCGCAGGATGTTGAACAGCGCCTGCCGCACCTTGCCCGAAGTGGGCCGGATCAATTCCTTTCCCGGCGGAGTGCGCAGGGATATTCCCTTGAACCGCCCTCCAGTGAGGGAAAGCATGGGTGGGCTACTGCGCGTAAACCAGCAAATCCAGGCTGGCGATCATCTTTTCGTCGCCGCGGGCTTCCAGCGCCAAGCGCAGGACACCCACGCTGGACTGCGCGTCGCGGATCTTTTCCAGGAAGGCCTGCAAATGCGCGTAGTCGCCGCGCGCCTCGGCCTTGTACAGCATGCGCTCGAAGCCGCCCACGCTCGTGGATTTCTGCAATTTCGGATCCTGAAGGGAAACGCCGGCTTCCTTCGCCGTGCCGGAAAATCCTTTCAACGCCGCCGCCAACTGATCGCGGGTTACGACCCGGTTTTCCGGACGCGCGGCTTCGGCTACAGGATAATCCACCTTGCCGAGGAAGGAAAATTCGCGCGCGGTCTTGGCCGCGCCCACGGGACGGGATTGATTTTTTCGAATCGTCGCGCCCGGCAATGCCGTGAGCGCGGCCTGGAAACGCTGGAGATCCTCTTCCGTGGCGGCCAGGCCACGCACGTAGAATTCCCCTGGCGCCGTGAAAACCACCTGGGCGAAACCGATTTCAGGAGGCGTGGCGGCCTGGAGATCGCGTAAGATCCGCGTTCCAGCCAGAAGCTGATAGGCAATGCGCTGCGAAGGGGTGAAATCCGCGTAGCCGGCGGGAGGGGGCGGTTCGGCGAATTCAGCGGTGGCCTCGCGGACGATCTCCTCCACAGCGTCCACCGAAACCGGCGCCGGCCGTTTAGGTTCCAAAGAAGGCGGCTCGGGTTTGGGCGGCGGCGCGACCACGACCGGTTGCGGCTGGACTTCTTTTTCCTTGCCCCCATGCTTCTGCAAAAAGAAGTACAAGCCTCCGATGACGGCCAGGCCGAGCAGCGCGAAAGCCAAACGTTTGCCCACGCCCTTGGGTTCGTCGACCAAGGTCATGGGGCGCTGGGCCTGCAAGGGCTTGAGCAGGTTGACGCGAATCATGGAATCAGCAGTCTCCGCCCCGACGTAAAGCCAAGCCCAGCACGGAGGCGCATTGGGGGGCCGAGGGCATGAGGCGCTCGGTTTGCTCGGGGCTCAAGGCGAAGGCGACTTCCTTGAAGGCGTTGAGGGGGGTCAGCGGAAGGGTGATGTTGGCTCCCAGCAATTCCCGGAATTCCCCGTCCAGCGAAAGATCGCCGCACAGCATCACGTTTTCCACCTCGCCCCAAGCGTCCTGCGCGGCGTCGAGGCGCTTGCGCACGGCCTGCACGATATCGAGCAACTTATCGGTTTTAGCCTGGCCGTTGAGATCGATGATCCCGGGGTCTACGGTCCCGGCTTCGCAGCCGAAAAACATTCCGTTTTGCGCTCGGATGCAGGTCAGCGCCTCGGCGTCGGCTTTGACCAGCAAGGTGCGTCCGGACTGCATCTCGGGGTAATTGACCTCGAAAGCGTTGACGGCGGCGAAGGCGTCCACATCCAAAACCACCAAGGGGGATCCGGAGGCTTCCAGAAGGCGCTGGACGCGGTCGACTTGGCTGCGCCGGTAGGCCGCCACCAGGTAGAGCCGGCCGTTCTCCGCGGAATTTGGGCCCAAGGCCTGATAGTCCATGAGATAGTCGTCGAGGGGTCGGGCCAGGTATTGCTCCATGTCCCATTGCAGGGCGTCCAGGGGATTGTCCTCGCCCTCGGGGATTTCCACGGTGCGCAACACCGCATGGCCGGCCGATACGGATCCGACCAGATCCATGCGCTTCGCCTGCACGTGTTTGGCGAGGGTGGCCCGGATCTGTTCCTGAAGATAGGCGTCATCACCCCAGCGTGAAACTTCCAGGGGCTTGACGGCCACCATGGCGATTTGATTTTCGAGGGGGAGGAATTCGACGAGCTTGAGATAGGCCGGGCTGAATTCCACGGCGACGATGCTGCGGGCCGCGCTTTTCGCCATGGGGGAAGTATACAATTTTGGCTTCAATCATGCGCCGACCCGATGCGCACCAAACCCCGCAAAGCCGCCAGTTTCTTGGGACCTATTCCCTTGACGCGTTGCAGCTCCTCCACCTCGTGAAATGGACCCTCGGCGGTTCGGGAAGCCGCGATGGCGCGCGCCGTGGAAGGGCCGATGCCCGGCAGCCTTTGCAGCCAACCGATGCCCGCGACATTGAGGTCCAAGGGTGAAGGCGGCGGAGCCTTTCCGGGATGCGATCGGCTTTTTCTTTTCGCCCCGGATCCGGATTTTTTTCCCCGAGCCGAATCCTGCATGCGCTCCGGCCAATGTTCCTCCCCCATCGGGGCCGTTTCCAGGCAGGGAAAAACCCCGGCTCCGTTTTCCGTCCGCGCCCGAACCACCAGACGATGCAGCGATTCCCAGTCATGCACCGGCCCCAGCCTGACTCCGGATCGCTCCCAGGCCCGGAGCGCCGCCCCGGATCCCAAAATGGCGGCCAGGGCGAAGCAGGCGGTTTTCTCGGCCCGGGTCAAAACGGGAAGACGGAGGCGGGGGAGAAGCATGACGGGGAAGGTAATGCCGGACGATGATGGGAGGCGTGATGCGGGTCACGGGCGCTTTTTCCACGACCGCGAAGACGCAGCGCGCTTCAGAGTTATACCTTTCGTCTAAAAAAGGGGTGGTCCCCCCCGCAAGGAGGCGTTATGAAGCGATGGGGCGTTATCGGGATAGCGGCCTTGTCGCTGGCGGCCTGCTCCAAGGAGGTCCCGATGGTGCAGCGCGTCATCCTGCATCCCAATCGGAGCATCTGGAAATCGTGGTTCATCCAGCAACTGCCGAAGGGCGACACCGTTCTCCAGGGCGCTTACAAGGAATTCTACTGGAACGGCAGCCCGGCGGAGGTCACCCAATATAAGGACGGGGTCAAGGAGGGTTCCTCCCAGGCCTGGTATGACAACGGCAATACGAAATGGTCCAAGACCTTCGCGCGCGGCAAACGCGCCGGCACCTGGAGGCTTTTTTCAGCGGATGGGCGCGCCAAAATTGAGGTCGCCTTCGAGGCGGGGCTGCTGCACGGCCGGGTGAAGATCTGGGATCCCAACGACACCGGCGTGGTGCGCGAGGCGCAATACCTGAAAGGCCAATGCGTTAACGGTGCCTGCGCCGCTCTGGATTCCCTGCGGGACGCTCCTCTCAACGCCCAGGGCGCCGGCAAACGGCCGGACGCCGATTTGGTCCATCCCTTTTTGGAATAAAAAATGGCCCCTTTGCAAGCGGCGAGGCCTTTTGTTGCTATTTTGTTCCCCGTCTTCTACCCATAACCTTTGAAAGGAGCGATTCATGAAAGTTCGTTCGATGACTAGTGTGCTTGCGATGGCGGTGGCGGTTTCTTTGGCGTCCGCGGACGACTTTTCGACCTCGGTAGGCGCGAAGGCGAAGGCGCTGCTTTTCACTTTCCAAGGATTATCATTCCTTGGGGCCGGCAACTTCGATGGAGGAATCGGCGCGAAGTTTTATTTATCGAATCCAGTCGCCCTTCGAGGCAGTCTCCAATTCGCGAATTACAATCATACCGTGGCCGCCAACCCAATGGCCCCCGCGACTGGGACGGACGGTTCGGATTGGGCCATTCGTTACGGCGTTTCCGCGGCGCTCGAATATCACCTGTTGCCGGGCCGCGTCAGCCCTTACTTGGGCGGTGGGGTCAGTGTCTCATCCACTAGCACCGAGTCGAAGCCCTCCGAAGTCGGAACCCCCCCTCCGGCAGCACCCACGACGAAAAACGGTGGATTACCCGGCTTTGCTCCCGGGATGGAACTTGCCGGAGGAGGTTTGGTGGGCGTTGAGTTTTTCCTGTCGAAGGAGATCAGCCTCAGCGCCGAATACATGCTGGGATATTCCCTGTTGTCGCCCTACGATCGAGAGTTCATCAATGGTGCAGTGACCACCACGACAAAAGTTGGATCCACTTCAAACATCGATGTTTCGACCGCCGCATTGACCCTGGCGGTGTATTTCT
>JBGPFT010000064.1:0-8660 GCA_041483475.1 Fibrobacteria bacterium
AAGCACCGCGCTTCTAGCCCAGGGGAAAAGGCGTTGCGGATTCTTCCTTTCCTCGATCCGTTCTTCCATGTAGCGGAGCCCGGCATGCATCCCCTGCGTAACCCAGTTTTGAAGGTTTGCGGCGTTGGGCAACGGAGCCTGCAGGCTCACCGCTCCCCATTCCAGAATTTCAGGGCGCGATGAAAAAAAGTCTTTCAGGATCTTTTTCATTTTCGTTTTCCCCCTCTCCGTGCCTTTAAGCATGGAGAGGGGGTTGGGGGTGAGGCTAAGTTTTTCTTTTTTTCTGCCGCGCCGCGGGGTAAAGGATGTTGTTCAGGATCAGGCGGTATCCCGGGGAATTCTTGTGCAAATCGAGATCGGTGGCCTGATCGCCCACGGCATGCGAATAATCCTCGGGGTCATGCCCTCCGTAATAGGTGAATTGCCCCTGTCCCAAATTGCCGTGCAGGTAACGCACGGCGGGCTGCCCCTGCACTTCTCCGAGCACGGTGACGGAAGGTTTCACCTTGGATTTGGGAAAAGAAGTCGCCAACCCGAAAAACCCCTTCACGTAATCGACGTGGTTTTGCGTGAGCATGGAGGGGACGGGATCGAATTTGGGGCTGAAGGCGAACAGGGAGAAATCGTTGGCGGGGCGGCGCTTGAGCGGACCGGCGTTCACCTGGTTATAGTCCAGATCCCCGTGGGTGGGGGAAAGGGGATCGGTATCGTAGGAGAAATCCGTGAAAGCCAGGCACAGGCTGTAATCAATCTTTCGCTTGTAATCGGGATCCGGCGGCGTGCCGTCGAAAGGTTCGGCCACCACGTCGGTTTTGGCCGCGGCCAGCGCCATGTCCAGGGTCAGCGGGGCCAGGCACATGGCGAACAGGAAGCCTCCCTTCTCGACATAGGAGCGGATGGCCAGGGCCACGGCTTTTTTCATCACGGCGTTGCCGGCAAATCCCAGTTCATGCGCCATGCGCTCCTGCGTCGTCACCTGGTTCACGTACCACGGGGCTCCGCGATAGGCGGAGAAGAACTTGGAATACTGGCCGGTGAAATCCTCATGATGCAGGTGCAGCCAATCGTATTCGGAAAGCTTGCCGGCCAGGATTTCCCGGTCGTAAATCTTGTCGTAGGGGATTTCCGCATAGGTGAGGGCCAAGGTTACCGCGTCGTCCCAGGGCTGTTGCGTCGGCAAAGTGTACACGGCCATGCGGGGCGCTTTTTCCAGGGTCACGGTTTCCATGTTCGAGGTTTCGATTTGCCGGCGTATACCGTCGACTTCCGCCCCGTCCACCGCTTCGAATTGGACGCCACGCCGTACCGCTTCGCGCCGGAAATTCTCCTCGTCCTCAAGTAGAAAACTCCCACCGCGATAATTCAAAAGCCATTCCACCTTGCGGCCTTGCGCGATGGAGGCGTAGGCCACGCCATAGGCCTTGAGGTGGTTCCCCTGCGTCAAATCCATGGGCAGGAGGAGTTTTCCGGCCGCGGCCAACCCGGAAAAGGTCCAGATCAAAACCGGGCAGCGTCCTAAACCCATGGGCATAAAGTAGCAGCCTAAGGTTGTATCGCTTCCCCAGTATGAGCACCTTTGTCAGGGTGAGGATTTGGGTTTTTGCCGCCGCCATGGCCACGGGGCTTTGGGCCGGGGAATGTCCGGCGCCGGACGGCCTGATCGTTTCCTCGGTGGAATTCCAGGGTCTGCGGCATACGCGGCCGGGCGTGGTGAGGCAGGCGCTGAATCATCATGCGGGAAAGGCGTTTTTCTGCCGGGGTTGGGAAGAAGAGAAAGGTCGCCTCAAGGATCTGGACGTGTTCGCCGAAGTGTCCCTGGAAGCGAGCCGATCCGGAGATTCGCTGGCGCTGGTGTACCGCTTCCAGGAGCTTCCGCCCTACATCCCCTTGATCAGCGTGAACAAAACCGATCAGGACGGATTCAGCATCGGACCGCAAGTCGTCGCCCTCAATTTCCTGGGCACGGCCAAGCGGGTCGAAGTCCTGGCCCGCTTCCTCGGCACCACCGAATACCAGGCTTCGATTTCCGGCCGCCAGCTTTTCGGCCGTCCTATCGAATTCGACGCGGCGTGGATCCATGTCGACAGCTACAACCCCTTCGAAAACTTCCACGAGGATTCCCATCGCTTCAAGGCGGAAGGTTTTTTTCCGGTGACCCGCACCCGGCGCTTCGGTTTGGAGGCGATGGGGGAGATTTTTTTCATCCGATCCGACACCTCGGGCATCACCTTGCGTTCCGGCGGGGATTGGTTGCCCCGGCTGGGCGTCGGCCTACGCTTCGATGGCCGCGACCGGGCATTACAGCCGCGCCGTGGAGTTTTTGCGGAAGGCCGCTTCACCCAAAACGGAGGTCCTTTGGGCGGCCCCGCGGATTATCCGGAAACGATGGGGGACTTGCGCGCCTATATCCCCATGGCTTCCCGGCAGGGCCTGGTTGCGAGTGTTTTGGTTCAGTATCGCGGCGGAGGAGGCATGGGCCGCTACGATTATTTTCACGTCGGCGGAGCCAACACCTTGCGCGGTTTCCGCGACAATGCGTTATGGGGCCGTAGTGAGTGCCTGCTGAATGGCGAGTACCGTTTCGATTTGCTCGGGGAGAAAGTCCAGCGGCTGGGGCCCTGGAGCGTGAATTACGGCTTGCAGCTTGTGGCCGGTGCCGATGAGGCCTGGCTTGGCAATCGAATGCAGGATTTCGAATCGGGCGTTTATGCCGGCGTTCACCTCCTGGTTCCAGGAATTGAACGCTTGCGCCTTGAAATCGGAACTAACGCCGCCGCATTCGATGTACGCTTTCATTTCGGCCTTTTCGAAAAAACCACCGCCCAACGCTTTCGGACGCGATAGGTATTTTTCTGGCATGAACCCCCTGCGTTTCGCCGTCCTGGCTTCGGGCGGCGGCTCCAACCTCCAAGCGCTTCTCGACCGCATCCGCTCCGGTGACTTGAAGGCGCAACTCGCCTTCGCCGCCTCCAACAACAGCCAGGCCAAGGTTCTCGAACGCGCCCGCGCCGCGGGCTCCCCGGCCTATCACGTCAGCGCGAAAACCGACCCCTCGGCAGGCTCGGGGACCGGACCCGGTTTGGAAGCGGGCGTAACGGACAAACTATTGGCGTTGGCGGAAAAACATCCGACGGATTTATGGGTGTTGGCCGGATACATGAAAAAAGTCCCCGAGGATCTGTTGCGTCGATTCCCCAACCGCGTGATCAACATCCATCCCGCCTTGCTCCCGGCTTTCGGCGGCTCGGGAATGTTCGGCTCCCATGTGCACGAGGCGGTGGTGAAACGGGGCTGTCAATTCACGGGCGTCACCATTCACATGGTAAGCGAGGAATACGATGCCGGGCAAATCGTCCTGCAACGCATGGTGCCGATTCCTCCGGGGGCCGATGCGGAAGCGGTCGGGCGCTTGGTCTTGACCAAGGAGCACGACAGCTATTGGCGCGTGTTGCAGGCCTTCGTCGACGGCGACATCGTTCCCACCGACAGCATGGACCCGGGCAAAGCCGTAGGCGTAAACCCCGAATGGTTGAAGCGCATGCGCGGCTTGGACGGATTTCCGGCGTGAGGGGAAAACCTGATCCCGCCCTTCGCCTTTGGGAATACGATCGCGCCATTCCCGCCGCGGGTTTCCTCTGCGGCATCGACGAGGCGGGGCGCGGGCCTTTGGCGGGCAATGTGGTGGCGGCCTGCGTAGTGCTGGATTTGAAGGCGCAACCCATTTCCGGCGTTGACGATTCAAAACGGCTTTCGCCAAAAGCTCGGGAAGCGTTGTTTCCGCAAATTCGGGAACGGGCCTTGGCTTTCGGCATCGGGGAGGCGACGCCGGAAGAGATCGATCGCGTCAACATTCTTCAAGCCACCTTTCTCGCCATGCGGCGCGCGCTGGAAGCCATGCCCATGAAACCCGACTTGCTTTTGGTCGATGGAAACCAAACCGTTCCTGGCGTGGATATTCCGCAAAAGACGGCGGTGGGAGGCGACGGTTTATCCTTGTCCGTCGCCGCGGCCTCCATTCTGGCCAAGGTTACCCGTGATCGGGCGATGGCGGAATGGGATCGGATTTATCCGGAATACGGCTTCGCGAGGCATAAGGGATATGGGACGGCGGAGCATCGAGAGAGCTTACTCCGGCACAGCCTCAGTCCCATTCACCGGCGCTCATTTTGCCGATCGTTCCTGCAATCCGGAACGCCCGCGCCGGCTTGACCTCCATGCTTTTTGTAAGATTGAAAGTCCGAATTCCCGATGATTTCCATCCGCGGCTCCTCGCTTCTCCAGAATCAATGGGTGGGTCATGCCTTGCGCATCGGCCTGGGCGCCGCCGCCGTTTATTTGCTCATCCATACGGGAGCCTTGAAGCCGGCCCTGCTTGGACGGGCCATGGAGTCGCATCCGGGTTTTTTCATTTTGGCCTTGGCGCTTTATGCGTTGCCTTTGGAAGGAATCGCCTTTTTCCGTTGGTATTGGCTGTTGCGAGCCGCCAAAGTGCAGATTTCGATGGGGCTCGTGCTGCGCTTGCATCTTATCGGACTTTTTTTCAGCGGGTTTTTGCCGGGGGGCACGGGCGGGGATTTGGTCAAGGGTTTTTATCTGCTACGCGGACGCGACAAAACCGAAGGCGCGACGGCCATCAAGACCATGGTAGTGGATCGCTTCGCGGGCACTTTCGGGCTGATTTGGTTGGCGGCGATAACCAATCTCATGAATCATCGCTTATGGGAGATGTCTCGGGTGCTCAGCGCCCAAATCGTCACCGTGCTGGGGATGTCCCTGGCCTCGGCCATCTTGGTGGGGATTTACCTGTCGCCGTGGAAACCGCATTGGCTGCACGCGTCCATCGTTCCCGAAACCCGGGATGGGGCGCCACACCTGGGCTTTTGGAAGGGACTTCTGTCTTCCATGATCGCGTTCCGGGACTCCCCCGGGGTTTTCTGGGGCGTGATCGGTCTTTCCATGACCGTGCATTTATGCCTCGTGGGCGTTTATGCCCTATGCGCCCAGTCCTTGGAGGTGGATCTTCCCTTTCGGTTGCATGCCTTCGTGGCGCCCACCTTGACGCTATTGAACGGCATTCCCATCTCCCCGGCGGGATTGGGCATCGGCGAGGCGGGCGGGGCGTTTCTTTACAAGGCCGTGGGGGTCACGCATAGCCGCGCCGAAATCCCCGGCCTAGTGGATACCGTGGTTCTGCTCACCGCGCTGGTTTGCGCACCCGCCTATTTTTGGCAACGCGGCGCCAAGAAGTGACTTTGGAAGAAAGAAACCTGGAAGCGCGGGGGATTAGTGGTGGGCCTGGGAAGACTCGAACTTCCGACCCCCGCCTTATCAGAGCGATGCTCTAACCAACTGAGCTACAGACCCTTGGGATCGGAAGGCGGAATGTAGGCTCGCCCATCTTCCTTGTCAATATCACTTATGTACCTTCCCGCCTCCGCATGATCACATTACGGCGCCTGGGATTGTTCGCGGTCATCGTGTCCGCCCTGATCGGCGCGGGCATCATCGCCGGCAGGCTTTTTCCCCGCAACGGCCATTTCACCCTTCAAGCTTCTCCCGGACTGAAGGCCGATTCCGCGGCGGCAGCGGCTTGGCGCCGGCAGCAACCCTGGCTGTTCCGGGACAGCTCCTTTTCCGCCTATGCCGATACTCTGCTCCTTCCTTGGTTCCTCCGGAACGGGATTGGGCCCCGGAGCCTGACGAAACATTCAGGTTACCTCGAGGTTTTTTTCCCGCGCGGTCGCCCCATCCATGAATACGCCTTCGAACTCGAATCCCGTTGCGGGGATGCGAAAATCCGGGTGTTGGAGGGGCGCGAGTTGGAACCTCCTGGGGAGCGCGTGGAATACCGGTTGCAGGCGCCTTTGGGTCGGCCGCTGACGCTGCGCGTTTCGTTGGGAAAGTCGGCGTTACCGGGAGCGGCCCGATTGGCGCTGGTCATCATTGGGCTGGACAAAGCCGGGGAACCCGCGCTGCTCCGGCTCCTGTCTCTGCCTTTTCCTTTGACGCTGGTATTGCCTGCGAATTCGGATCGGGTGTCGGGCCGGTTTCCGGATTTTCCTCCGGGCAAGGAGGCGTTGGCGGAACTTCCCATGGAACCCGTCGCCTACCCCTATGTCAAGCCGGGACCTGACGCGCTTTTCATCCACCATTCGCGCGCGGAATTGCAACGCCTGATGGACGTCCGATTGCGGCGGTGCCCCGCCGCCAAGGGCTTCGCCACCACCTATGGCGACCGGGCCATCGGAAATCGCCCCATGATGCAAAAGGTGTTGGAATACGCCCGTGCGCGGTCGTTGCTTTTCCTGGACCTGACCGCCTCACCCCGCAGCCTCGTCGCTTCGGTGGCGCAGCAGGTGGGGGCGTCCGCTTTTTCCGCCCGTGCCCAGGATCCGGGTCCGGAGGCGGAGCTTGAGTCGGAACTGTCGCGCCGTTCCGGGGTGGCGCAAAAAACCGGCGAGGGAATATGGGCCCTGCGCTATACTCCCGGTCTTTCCGGCGCCTTGGAGCGGCTCTGGCGCAAGCACGAAGGCCGCTTCGGGGAAACGGGTCTGGAGTGGGTGCCGCTGAGCGGGTTGCGGAAGCGGTAGGAGGTTAACTTTTCCCCATGCCCAAGCTCGGCGTCAACATCGATCACGTGGCGACCTTACGCGAGGCGCGCAAGGTGCGCGAGCCCGATCCCGTGGCTGCCGCCGTGTTATGCGAGCTGGCGGGCGCGGACGGCGTCACCGTCCATCTGCGCGAGGATCGTCGCCACATTCAGGAGCGCGACGTGCGGCTTTTGCGGCAAACCGTGACCACCCACCTCAACCTGGAAATGGCGCCCACGGCCGAAATGCTGCAATTTGCCATCGACGTGCTTCCCGACATGGCCACCTTGGTGCCCGAGCGGCGCGAGGAGCTTACCACCGAAGGCGGCCTGGACGTGGCCGGGCGCGTGGACGAAATCGCCAAGCTCGTCGGTTCCCTGCGCAAGCACGAGGTCACCGTCTCCCTCTTCATCGAGCCCGAATTGTCCCAGGTCAAGGCCGCGATCAAAACCGGCGCCCGCTTCGTGGAGTTTCATACCGGGGCGTTTTGCAGCGCTTATGATTTCGGAGGCGGCAGCGCCTGGGAGGAGGAACTGGCCAAACTCCAGGGCATGGCCCAGTTCGCCTTGAAGAGCGGTCTGGAAGTGAACATGGGTCACGGTCTCAATTATCGCAACGTCCGGTACGTCGCCGAAATCGAAGGCATCTGGGAGCTGAACATCGGCCATGCCATTGTGGGACGGGCCTTGCTCGTGGGTTTTGAACGGGCCGTGCGGGAGATGTTGGAGAAACTGCGCTGAAAAACACGAGACCGGATCCAAATCAAAACGCCCCGCTTCAAACGGGGCGTTTTGATTTTAGGTAAGAGCGGAATTTACGGAACCAGCTTCGCTTGCCACACGCCCTGGGCCATTTTGGCCGGGAGCTTCACATTCAACGCACCGGCGGCATTTGTGCGGCGGTAATTCCACACTTTGCGACCGTTTACGTCGATGAATTCCACGGAGTGGTATCCATCGGGCAGCTTGAAATAACCGTTGCTGGCGAAGGACGGCGCCACATGCTGGCGCAGCACGGGCTTGACGCCCACGGAAGGCCCAAAAGGCACGTAGCAGGCATCGTCATAGGCGCCGGTGTATTCCACGCGATAAATCGCCCCTCCCGCCCCTTGGGTGTATTGGCCGTCGCTGTATTTGAGCAGGTACAACGCGCCCTCTGGGCCGAATTGCGCGTCGATATAGCTGGCTGTAATCAGGCCGGTCGGGGTGAAGGCTCTCACTCCGGCCGCGCCGGCGGGGATGGTGCCATTGGAATTCAGCACGATGACGTGCACGAATCGCCGGTTCCATTCCACGAAGAAAACCTTGCCTTCATAATAGGGCGGAAATTTCACCGCGGACGCGCTGGCCAGATTATATCGGTACATGGGGCCGCCAATCGCGGTTTCTCCTGCGTGAAGCGGGTTGAAGCGGGTGTCGTCGTCCGTGCTGTTGCCGCTGGTATAGGCCACCAAGGCGGGGATGGCGGGCGGCAGATGGTGTACGCCCGTGTTGCGGGTCGAATTGTTCACGGGGGCGACGCAACTGTAAAAACCTCCGGGATAGGTGCCGGTGGTGGAGTTGTAAATGCCCCAAGCCCGGTTGTAGCCGTTGCAATAGGGATGTCCGTAAAATCCGGACCCCATGGCCAGATTCCATTCCTCGTGTCCGGAAGGGCCTTTGACGCCGTCGTCGGTATTGGCGTCAGGCCCCACTTCGCCCCAGAAAATCCAACCGGTGCGGGTGTCCACCTTGGGGTGGTAAGGATTGCGATGGCCCATAGTGTAAATCTCGTGGCGCACCAAAGCGATGTTGTCGGTGGCGTTCCAACCGGGGTTGAAAGTGGTGTTGTTGATCCTTTCCCACAGGTTCCCGGCCGGGATGGCGTAGGTGGTTCCGATGCCCAGCGCCGGCGTCTGGGTGTCGGGGAATGGGATGGGCTGTATGCGCAGGATTTTGCCGCGGAGGTCGTTCGAATTGGCCGCGCTTCTTTGCGCGTCCCCGTCGGCCGCCGCTTCGTTCACCGGTGCATAGCCGTTCAAACCGAAAGGATCGGTATTGTCGCCCGTGCCGATGACGAGCACGCCGTTGC
>JBGPFT010000065.1:0-8613 GCA_041483475.1 Fibrobacteria bacterium
AGCAGAATCCGGCCCTGGGCGTAAACCCCGACAGCCGTGAGGATAAGCCTGTCGTGGTTGAAACCGCCGCCGGAAGTGTCGGAACCGATGCTGTAGCTGACGTCCAGACCCACTCCCAGCGGACGAAAAGTGTATTTGAGTCCGAAAAGGAGATCCCGTGGAAATGCCGCCCCCGGACCCTTGCCGTCATAAGCTTGGAAAGGCCATTGGAAATGGGTTTCCAAACCGAAGGGAAAACCCATGCGCGCCGTAACGGGAAAGTCGCTCTGTTTTCGCTTGGGGCCCTGCTTTCTCTCACCGGAAGAATCGAATACCCCGATGATGGAACCGAATTGATAACCTCCTTCGAGTTGGGCGGCCCAAGGCCGTGCCGAAAGGTTCTCCTCGAAAAAGGATTTGTCGCGGAAACTGAAAGGGCGATCGAGATCGAGCGTATCGCCTTTCTTGACCGTCAATTTTTCGGAACGGGCGCGGTGTTGGGCCTCGTGAGGAACCAGTTTGAGCGAATAGACGCCGGGAAGCATGAGATTATTGTAATAGGGCGAATTTCCCAGCTTCACCCCGTCCAGCCAGATTTCCCCCGAATCCGGATCGGTGCGTACCTTGAGTGACCCGTAATTGGCGGGCATTTCCCGGGTAACCTGGGTATGCTGGCCTTCGGCGATGGCCACGCCGGGAATGGCGACGGTGTCCTTGCCGCTGATCAGCCAAAGGTCATAGGTTCCGGCCTTGAGTTCGCGGCTGTCCAGGGGCGAATCACCCAGATATTGCATCCGGGTTTCGCCGGGGCGCGCGGCCCAAATCTCCACGCCGGCCGGGGTCGTCTCCAAGGTCAGGAACCCCGAAGCGAGGGCGTTCGCGGCCGATGCCGCAATCCAAACCACTAATGCGCGCATGCGGTGAATACTAGTTTTTTCCCCCATCCAAGAGGTTCTCCATGATCGCTTCGTCCCTTCGATCGCTGCTGGAAAAGCTGAACAAATACACGCGCGCCTGCCTGGAAGGCGCGGTGGGAGCGGCGGTGACGCGCGGGCATTACGAAGTGACGGCCAGCCACATTCTGGCCCAGGCCTTGGAGGAAGGACATGGCGATCTCAGTTATATCCTGGCTTTCTTCAAGGTGAACGGAGGTTTGTTCAAGAACGCGTTGCAGCAGGATCTCAAGGAAATGAAAACCGGCAACTCGGGAAAACCGGTTTTCTCCCCCGCCCTCATGAACCTCTTCGAAGCCGCCTGGATGGAAAGTTCCTTGAACCTAAGTCAGACCCAGGTGCGCACGGCTTCGCTGGTATTGGCCATGCGCCGGAATTCCGCGCAATTGTCTCCCGGGCTTTCGGACCAACTGGCCATGGTGTCGCCCGAGGCGCTGGCCGCCAAATTCGACGAAATCACCTCGCATAGCAAGGAAACCCAGGAAGCCCCGGAGGGCGCCGGACGCGGGGAGGATGGGCAACCGGCCGAAGGTTCGGCGCTGCAACAGTTCACCGTCAATTTCACCGAGCAGGCGCGCCAGGGCAAGATGGATCCGATTTTCGGCCGTGACGACGAGATCCGCATGGTGATCGACATCCTGTCGCGGCGGCGCAAGAACAACCCCATTTTGGTGGGCGAAGCGGGCGTGGGCAAAACCGCGGTGATCGAGGGTTTGGCGCTGCGCATCGCGGAAGGCAAGGTTCCCGACATCCTCAAGGGTGTGGAGATTCGCAACCTGGACATGGGCCTGATGCAGGCGGGTGCGGGCGTGCGCGGCGAATTCGAAAACCGCCTCAAGAACGTGATCAAGGAAGTGAAGTCGTCGACCAAACCCGTCATTCTCTTCATCGACGAAACGCATACCATCATCGGCGCGGGGGGCGAGGCGGGCCAGAACGACGCGGCCAATCTCCTGAAACCCGAAATGGCGCGCGGCGAGATCAAGATCATGGGTGCGACCACCTTGACCGAGTTCCGCAAATACTTCGAGAAGGACCCGGCCATGGCCCGGCGCTTCCAAATGGTGCGCGTGGAGGAACCCACGCCTGAAGTGGCGGCGGTGATGCTGCGCGGCCTGCGCGGTCGCTACGAATCCTTCCATGGCGTCAAGATCACCTACGAAGGGATGAAATCCGCTTGCGAGCTTTCCCACAAATTCATCGCGGGCCGGCAGCTTCCGGACAAGGCCGTGGATTTGCTCGACACGGCGGCGGCCCGCGTGAAAATGGGGCTGACCTCGAAACCGGCCGGGCTCATCAATCTGGAGCAGGCCATCGAAAATTTGAAAATCGAGATCACCGCGTTGGAAAAGGACGAGGCGGGGGGCGCGTTGATGAGTCCCGATGCCTTGGCCAAGGCGCGCGAACGGTTGGAAAGCGCCCAGGGGCAGACGAAGGAGTTGACGGCGCAATGGGAAAAGGAACTCGCCGCGGTGAAGGACATCATCGCGCAACAAGATAAGGTTCTGGGGGCGAAAAATTCCCCCCCTGCCCCCCAAGGGGGGAATGGAGAAGGGGACGCATTGAAGCAAATGCGCGCCGAGTTGGATCAGAAATGGAGAGCCCTGGAGGAAATGCAGGGCGACTCTCCACTCGTGCATGCGCATGTGGCTCCGTCGGTGGTGGCGCAAATCATCTCGGAATGGACTGGAGTTCCGGCCGGCAACATGTTGAAGAACGAGGCCCAGGCCCTGCTGGATCTGGAAAAAACCATGGTGGAGCGCGTGGTGGGCCAGGATCTATGCTTGGCCGAAATCGCTGCTTCGCTGCGCGCGGCCAAGTTGGGTCTCACCCCGCCGGAAAAGCCGCTGGGCGTGTTCCTGGTGACGGGTCCATCGGGCGTGGGAAAAACCGAGGCGGCCATGACCATCGCCGATATTCTCTTCGGCGGCGAACGAAACGTCGTCACCATCAACATGTCGGAATACCAGGACAGCATGTCGGTGACCCAGCTCAAGGGATCCAGCGCCGGCTACGTGGGCTACGGTGACGGCGGCGTGCTCACGGAAGGGGTGCGCAAGCGGCCCTATACCGTGGTGGTGCTGGACGAGGTGGAAAAGGCCCACAAGGACGTGCTCAACATGTTCTACCAGGTGTTCGACAAAGGCTCCTTGCGCGACGGCGAGGGCCGCGACATTTCCTTTCGCAACGCCGTGATCATGATGACCAGTAATTTGGGACAGGCCACCATCACCGAATTGTGGGCCACGGGCAAGGCGAAGACCTTGGATCAATACCGCGAAGCCATTTTGCAGGAACTCACCGAGCATTTCCAGCCCGCCCTGCTGGCGCGCTGCAAAGTGGTTCCCTTCCTGCCCCTGGGCCCGGATCACCTGGGCAAAATCGTGGTGCTCAAATTGATGAAGCTGGGCAAGCGCATGATGGAGCGCCATAAGCTGGCTTTCGCGGTGGCCCCGGACGTGGTCAGGCAAATCGTGGATCTGTGCACCGTGTCGCAAAGCGGGGCGCGCGACATCGACAACATCCTGGATCAGCGCTTGATGCCGGAGGTTTCGCGGCACCTTCTCAACCATATGGCCGATGGCAAGGCTTACACCCATCTTTTCGTCAGCGGCGACGGAAAAGAGGCTTTCATTCTGAATTTTTCGGAAGGCGACTTCGTCATGCCCGAGTCCGTGAAAACCGGGGACGTACGCGGGGAAGCCGTGGCGGCGGGGTAGCTATGTTTGGGCTGTGCCGCGCCGCATCGCATTTCACGCCCTGATCGCGCTGGGCCTGGCGGGGTTTCATCCCCGCGCCGCCGAAGCTGCGGCCTCATTGGAACGGCTGGATACGGAAAAAATCCACGCGCTTTACCTGGAGGGCGATTTCGATCAAGGCGTCGCACTCCTCGAATCCTATCTGATCGCGGGCAAACCCATGCGCCATTCCGACAGCGCGTTCGCCTTCAAGCATCTGGGCGTCATGTACGCCGCCGACGAAAACGCGCGCGACAAGGCGCGATCCGCCCTGCTGCAATTCATCGCCCTCAACCCTTCCTCGCGCTTGTCGGACATGGGCGTCAGCGAGAGGGTGGATTCTCTGTTCCTGGCCTTGAAAAAGGAATACCGGGAAAATCCCGATCTCGCCGCCGCTTCGGCCAATCATTTGAGCGCCGCCGACTCGGCCGCGACGGCTTCGGCTTCCCGATCCTCTCCCGCTACGCTTTCCCGTTCCCGTCGATCTTCCTCCCATGCGTGGATGTGGATCGCGGGGGGCGCGGCGGCGGTGGCGGCGGGAGCCACGGTTTTTATCCTGACCCTGAACGACGCCCCGAAAAAACAAAGCATCGTGATCGGCAACTGATATGCGAAAGCCGCGGCAGATTCTTTTCCTCGCAAGTCTGGCGGCGGTTCTCGGCAGCTGCTTGAACGGCGGCGATCCGGCCGAGCGGGAAATCACCTGGAGGCTCAGTGATTCGCTGAGAACCTTCGACAGCGTGCTCATCCTCATCAGCGACGCGTCGGGGCGTCCGCTGGACACGGTGTTCCAAGGAAAGATGAATTACCCCGACACCCTGAAACCATTCGCAGTGCCCGCAGAAACGCCGGAAAATTTTCAGGTGCAAATTCTCGGATTGAGCTCCCAGGGAGATACCCAATTCGTCTCCGTCATCCGCGTGAACAACGGGCGCGCTTCCGCCTTGACCCCATTCCGCCAATTGCTGTTGGACAGCTTAAAAGTTTCTCCCGGAGTTTTGTTTCCTGCTTTCACCCCCCTGGATTTGAAATCGGAATACCAAGTCACGGGTTTGCCTTCCGGCACCGACTCGCTATCCATTACGGCTTTTTCGGTGGATTCGGTACACGCCATTCTTCAGCTCAACGGGATTTCCTTTGCGTCCGGGGTTCCCGACCCGCAACCCCTGGTCGTCGGCGACAACTTCTTCCGGATCAAAGTTCTGGCCAGGGATAGTAGCGGCTGGACCATGATTCGCATCAAAGCTTATCATTTGTGATCCTCCTCGCCGCGCTTTTCGGCGCCATGATCGGGTCCTTCTTCAACGTGGTCATCCACCGCATGCCGCGCGGGGAATCGGTGGTTTTTCCCCCTTCACGCTGTCCGAAATGCGGCCATCGCATCCGGCCCTGGGAAAATATTCCCGTCCTTTCCTGGCTGTGGCTCCGGGGGCGTTGTGCGCAATGCCGCGCGGGCATCGGCATCCAATATCCGCTGGTGGAAGCCGTCACCGGGGCCTGGGCGGCCCTGCTCGCGTGGGACCTGCTCCGCCATCCCCAGCCTGCGGGCGCCGCCATCGTTTTCGTGTACTTCGCCCTATGCGCCATCCCCATCGCCGTGATCGATCTCCGCCATTACCTCATCCCCGACATTTTGACCTTGCCGGGAATGGGGATCGCCTTGATGGCCTCATTTTTGCCCGCGGGCATTAAACCCTGGGAATCCGCCTTGGGATTGGTCGGCCCCGGCCTTTTGCTGTGGAGCATCGGGACCTTGGCCTCCCGTATGCTGAAGAAAGACGCCATGGGATTCGGCGACGTGAAGCTCCTAGCCTTGGCCGGCGCCAGCTTCGGATGGAAGCCAGCGCTGCTGGGACTGGTCATCGCCTCCTTCCTGGGCGCGACCGTCGGCCTCCCCCTGCTGCTCACCCGGCGCTTGAATCCGGATCGCCATATTCCCTTCGGCCCATTCCTGTGCGTGGGCGCTCTTCTCGCGGCGCGATTCGGGGAAAAATTTCTGGCGTGGTTTTGGGGATAACCTCACCCCCCCAACCTCGAATTTTCTACAATTCCCCGCCTTGTCTGGACATACGCGCGGTATTTTCCCGCGAAATCCGCATCGAGGTTGAAGCATGGCCGACATTCTTCGGTTTGAAGAGGATTGGGAATTTTGCTTCGACCCCGTCGACACGGGACTGGTCGACCAATGGTACCGCCGCAAACCGGATCATCTCCGCAAGGTCAAGCTTCCCCATCTCTTCGCTTACGATCAGAACCCCGATAACGCCTTTATCGGTTATTACTTCAAGGATTTCACCTTCGATAAGAAGGAACCGGCCAAGCGTTTCCTCCTGCGGGTGCATGCCGCCCATCCGCATTGCATGATATGGTTGAACGGCCAGGAACTGGCGACCCGGTTCTCCGGCCACGCGGGCGTGGAGGTGGACGCCGGCAAAGCCTTCAAGCCGGGCGAAACCAACCTGATCGCCATCCGCGTGCAGGGACTCGATCGCGGGGGAAAGGTGCAGGATCAGCCCGGAACGGAATTGCCCTTGGGCGCGCCCCACCAAAGAGGTGCCTTTGCAGGACTGCTCGGACCGGTGGATTTCGTTCCGGGGATCAAGGCCGTCATCCGCTCCGTCAACGTGCTTCCGGATTTCGAGGCCGATCGCATCACCATCGAAACCCGCTTCCTGAACAGCAAGAGTTTCCAGTCCGACGTCAGCTTCGACATCGTCAATCAGGCGGGAGAAACCAGCACCTTGGTGAAAAACGTCCGGCTGGATCGGGAAAACAGCGTGTTCATCCTCAACCTCCAAATGGAGAACAGCAAGGTGTGGAGTCCGGCCGATCCGGCCTTGTACACCCTCAAGGTGGGCGTGCCGGGAACGCCTTCCGTCTCGCTTCGCTTCGGCATGCGCGGCGTCGAGGTGGACAAGGGGACTTTCAAGATCAATCATACCGGATTCAAGGTGCGCGGCGTCGGCTTTCCCTGGTTCTTCCCCTTCCACCACGGACTGCCCGCCTTCCCCGTCGACATCCGCAAGGAAATTCTGGCCCTCAAGGAGGCGGGATTCAACCTCATCCGCGGAGCCGGGGCGCCGCTGCCCCCCTCGGTACTCGACTTGTGCGACGAATTGGGCCTGCTGGTGCTGCAGGAAACCTCGTGCTATAACCAGAAATCGAGCAAAGAGGGCTTGGACTGGGTAAAGCAACAAATCCAGGCGCTGGTGGATCGCGACGGCCATCATCCCTGCATTTTCGGATGGGTGATGGGTTCCGAAAACGGTTCGATGGTGTTGGAGAACGGGAACAAGCTATTGCGTTTCACCGCCGAACTCGATCCGACGCGGCCCGTTTTCTCCAACCTGGGATCCGTGCACCTGGACGGCCAGGGCGGCGGCAAGATCGATCTGGGCAAGGTCTACGAGCCGTTGGTGGCGCAGATCTCGCCTTTCGAAGGCCATAAGCTGCGCCTGGGGTATCCCGTGTCCCAGCGCACCTACGCCATGGTTTCGGGCTATTGCTCCTCCAAGGAGGGCAAGGCCATCGCCGACGGCATCCACGGAAACAAATCTTTTTGGGAACGCTACAACTATCTGAAGGATGAAATCGCCGGCAAGCTGCTGGCCGACGGATTAGGGGTTCCCACCTTCGGCAATCCGGTCGCCATGCTCGAGGCCGCCAAAAAATTCTCCACCGCTCAGGACTATAAGGACTTGAACCGGTTCCTGCAGGAACTGGGACAAGGACTGAAAGACAAGGGTCTCGAATTCTGGAAGGACCCGGCCGCTTTTTTCGCCGATGCCGACGAGATGGCGCGCGCCTCCCTCGTCCGTCAAATCGAAGCCCTGCTCAGCAATCCGCAAATCTCCGGATACGTGATCGAAAATTGGGCCGACCACGGACTGCATTTCTCCGGCCTCGCGGATTGGTTCCGAGTCCCCAAGGCCGCCCTGCTGGAAGCGATGAAGCGGGTGAACCGACCCATCCATGTTTTCGCCGAAGCCGAGGAACGCACTCCGTACGCCGGATCCTCCGCCACCATCAAGGTGCACATGTTCAACGAAGGCCATCTCGGCGAATACGCCATCCAGTTCCGCGTCAAGGGACCCAACGGAAAAGTATGGCACCAGGAATCGCAGAACGCGAAGGCCAAGCCGGGCGTCAACGCCGTGGGTCGCTTCAAATTTCCGGTGGGCTTCGAACGCGGACGTTTCACCTTCGATCTCACGCTCACGCGCCAGAATCGGGAAATCGGCAAGGCCGAGGAGATTTTCTTCGCACCCCCTGAAGTCAAGTTGGATTCGGTGCTCAAAAAAGTGTCCTTAATCGGAAATTTCCCGGACACCGTTTCGTATTCCACCCGCGACGACGCCGCCATCACGGTGGTTTCCGGCGTGGCCGACATCCCCGAGGCCGCCTTGCGCAAGGCGCTGGAGAAGGCCTCCCAAGGCGGAGCGCTGATCCTGGGCGCGCTCACCGAGGAGGACACCCGCCGATTGAACGGCTTCAAGGCTTTCGCGTCCGACATCGCCTGTTTCCGTTCCTACGGCGGGCCGCAGGGCAATTTCCACTATCTCAAGGCCGGCCCGGCCTTCAAGGATTTGCCCGGCCCGGGTCTCATGGATCCGGCCTATGCCGACGTGCAGCCGCTGTGGAGCCTGGACCATATTCCCCAGGCCGAAGTCCATGCCGGCAGCCTCAACATCACCACCACGACCGGAGCCAAGACCAAAATTCGCTGGGGCATCGACCTCGCCGTCGCGCCTCTCGGCAAGGGCAAGGTGATTTTCTGCCAATACGACGTGTTCTCCAAGCTGGGCAAGAACGCCTTGGCCGACGCGCTGTTCGCGAATTTGATCCAGCAGTTGGCGAAGTAGTTATTTCTCCAATATGAACCGCTTCGTCCGACTGACCCCGTCGGCCCGTAGGCGGAGGAAATACAGGCCCCCGGAGAGTCC
>JBGPFT010000066.1:0-8597 GCA_041483475.1 Fibrobacteria bacterium
CGGAAATATCAAGTAAAGTCCGGTAGTACATCAAAGCGGCGGTTTCGGGAACTCCCGAGCCGCCGTTATTGTTTTATGGCCTGTCAATGCTGGAAATCAGACGGGCCGAACAATGCCGAGATGGCAGCTTCACCGTGCCCGGCCTTTCGCAATGGAGCGCGGATTTCCGCCTCGAGGTCGGGAACGAAGCTGACGATGGCCTCCGCGCCTTCCGATGCAGCTTCGAGATGAATCGATTCCATGCAGGCGGGAATCAAGGCCGTTTCCCCCAGGGAAAGCCGGGCAAGGCCGCCGGAATCCGAAATCATGACGAAGGAGCCTGCTGTCACACTGAGAACGCGGAAGCGTCCATGGGTTTCCAAACGCGCATGACCGTGGAAACGATGCCATTTCACCAAGGCGAAATAAGGGCAGGCCACCAAATAGTCTTCGCAATGATCGGCAAGCTCCAACCGTAACGGAGAAATCTTATAACCGTCGCGTTCTTCCAGATCGGCGACCGCCGCAGCTTCGGCCAAATGCAAGGGTCTCCCCTTTCCTTGCGCGTCCTTACGGTCCCAATCATAGAGGCGGTAGGTGGTGTCGGAATTCCGCTGAACTTCGTAAAGCAGAAGTCCTTCGGTGATGGCATGCACCGTTCCCGGGGGAATGAAGAACACGTCCCCGCGCCGGGCCGGCCAGCACCGCAACACTTCTTCGCAACGGGGAGATTTCAGCAATTCCAACGTTTCCGTCCGGGATCGGCCGCCCGTTTTCACGCCGATAATCAATTCCGCGCTCGGAACGGCGTCTATCACGACCCAGCATTCGGTTTTTGGCTCTCCCGGAGAGCCGGGGCCGGGATGCACCTGCACCGACAGCTTTTCGCGGGCGCAGATGAATTTATACAAGAGCGGGAACCCATCTTCCTGGAAAGCCGCCCCCAGCAGATCGCGGGGATATTTTTCCACCAACTCCCGCAAGGGTGTCCCCGTCCACGGGCCTTCCGCCACCGTCGAGGGCGTCTCGGGCCGATCCGAAAGTTCCCAAGATTCTCCCATGTCCGCGTCTTTAGGCCCGCCTTTTCCCAACACGCGCCAAAGCCCGTCGCCGCCCCAGGGTTTACGCAGCAACGTAGGACGGAATTTAAGCGGGGGAAGCATGTGAGGCAAAATACATAGTGGAAAGGTTGTTGAATGCTTGTGGGAACAATGGTGGAAAAGCAGGTAAATTTCCCCGGCAAAAAACCGGAAAAAAAGCTTGAAGAAAATCCGGTCAGGTGAATTATCTTATCCGGTCCCCGAAAGCGCCGCCAGAAATGGAACCCGTAATCCTCCCCGAAGCCTCTGCGCAAATCCTCTGGAACCGTATCCTGCATCTGCTCCGGAACCGAGTTCCGGAAACCGCCTTCAACACTTGGTTCTCCCACCTCGGCATCGTGGAAAGCGGGCGCGATCGCCTGCTGATCGGGGTGCCCAACGCCTTCGTGCTGGAATACGTGGAGCACCATTATCAGGCCGTCCTGGAAGGGGCGGGAACCGAGGCCCTGGGCCGCCCGGTGACCGTGGGATTCCTGGTGACCGAGGCTCCTTCCCTCGAAGTGTTCCACCCCGAACCGGCGGGGGAGGCGGAGGAAGGGGTCCGGCTCCGGGCCGGCGTGGCGGTGGACGTCACCGTGCCCCTGAACGTCCGATACACTTTCGAGAACTTCGTCATCGGGGATTGCAGCCAGTTGGCTCACGCCGCCTGCCTGGCGGTGGCCAAGTCGCCGGGGGAAAACAAATTCAATCCGCTCATCCTCTATGGGGGCACGGGCATGGGCAAAACCCACCTGCTCCAAGCCATCGCCCATTTCTGCCGCGAGAACGAGACGGCGCGCAAGATCGTGTACCGCACCTCGGAGGAATTCACCCGCGAATACATCGAGTTCGTGCAAAAGAGCAAGGACTCGCGCGCCTTTTACAAGGTGTACAAGGAAGCCGACGTCCTGTTGCTCGACGATATCCAGTTCCTGGCCGGCAAGCACAGCACCCAGGACGAGTTCTTCAACATCTTCAGCGTGCTGCAATCCTTCCACCGCCAAATCGTGATCACTTCCGATCGGCCGCCTTCGCAAATCCAAGGCCTGCATACGCGCCTGCTGTCGCGCTTCGACACCGGCCTTTTGGCCGACCTGCAGCCGCCCAACGCCGAAACCCGCCTCGCCATCCTCCGGAAAAAAGCCGAACTGGACGGCGACTCCTGCGTGAACGAGGAGGTGCTGGCCTATGTCGCCCAGCACGTCACCTCCAACGTGCGGGAACTCGAAGGCACCCTCATCAAGCTGTCGGCCTACGCCTGCTTCACCCACGCGCCCATCACCGTGGGCATCGCCAAGGAGATCCTGGGCGACACGGTGCGCAATCACAACCGCAGGGTGACCCTCAAGGGCATCACCGAGGCCGTGGCCCAGGAATTCGGGCTGTCGGTGGCCCTGCTCACCTCGCAGACGCGCAAGAAGAACGTCGCCGAACCCCGCCATATCGCCATGTATCTGGCGCGCCAGCTCACCGACAATTCGCTGCACACCATCGGCCTGGCCTTCGGCCGCGACTATTCCACCGTGATCCACAGCATCAAGCGGGTGGAACAGGTCAGCGAACGCGATCCCGCCTTCCGCGCCCAGATCGAAAAGCTGGGCGCGGCGCTGGCCTGAGTACCGGCCCGTCGAATTGGATTTTCCCCCGTAAATTTCGACTTTAGGGGAAACCCCCGAAAGAAGAGTTCCCATGCATGATTCCGCCTTCCTTTCCATCCTGAGCCAGGCCGGCCTCACCACTTGGTTTACCGTGGGCGTGATGTTCCTTTTGTCCATAGGCGTCTGGACCCTCCTGGTGCAGAAATGGCTGGGCAACCGCCGCAAGAAGCAATCGTTCGCCAAATGGGAAGCTGCGCTGGGGGCGCGCCCTACCTTGCAGGACATGGTGAAGCTCATGAAAGCTTCTCCCGACTCGCCCATGGGCCGCATCACCAAAAGCGCCCTGAGTGAAATCGAAGGCCTGTCGCAATACGTTTCCTACGACTCGCTGGAGGCGCGCGGCCAACTGATCGTCGAGGCCGCCGACCGGGCCGTGGACGGGGAGAAGGAAGTGAACGAGCGGGGCATGACCTACCTGGCCTTTTGCACCGCCACCGGGCCCCTCATCGGCCTGCTGGGCACGGTATGGGGTATCATGGACACCTTCTTCCAAATCGGCAAGCAGGGATCGGCCAACATCACCGTGGTGGGGCCCGGCATCGCCGAGGCGCTGATGGCCGTGCTCTCGGGCCTGATCGTGGCCATCCCGGCCTCGCTCGGCTACAACGCTTCGGCCGGATTCAACCGGCGTTCGGAGTCGCTGCTCTACGGCTTCGGTTCCGAAGTGGTGAGCGCCTTCAAGCGCGGCGATCTTCTCGCCCTCGAACGCGCCGCGCGCGCCCAGCCTCAGGCGTAGGAGTCGCCGGACATGCGCCGCCGGGAATCGCTCAAGGTCAACGCCGAGCTCAACATCATCAATCTCATCGACGTGATCTTCGCCATTCTGGTGGTGTTCATGATCACCGCGCCCCTGATGAGCCAAGGCGTGAAGGTGGAACTTCCCAAGGCGCAAGCCTCCACTTTGGAGGAGAAGAAATCCGTCGACATCACCATCACCAAGGAGCGCGAAATCCTGATCAACGAGGTGGCCTCGGATTTGCAGAGCTTCGAAAAGGACTTTCGCGCCGCGTTCACGGGGGATCCCGAACTGGCCATCGTCATCAACTGCGACCAAAGCATCCCCTACGGCTTCGTAATGGAAGTCGTGGCCGCCGTGCACCGCCAGGGCGGCAAGCGACTGGGCTTCCTCACCGACCCGACCATGCGGGCGCATTGAGATCCGATGCCACTGGAACCGAGGACCTTGGAAAAGGTTTCCGCCCGGCCCCGTCCCCGCTGGGACTCGGGACGACCCCGTCTGGCCATGGCCCTGTCCGCAGGCATCCACAGCCTGGCCCTGATGGCGTTCCTCGTCTATCACGCCTTTCCCCCCAAGAAAATCTCGGCCGTTCCGATTTTCGAGATGGTTTCCCTGGAACCGCCGAAGCTGCGCCCCCTCAAGCCCAAATCGCCCGAGCCCCCGCCCGAAAAAAAAGTCGAGACCCGAGCCCCCGCGCCCCCGAAACTGACTTCCAAACCCAAGGCGGCCGTCCCGATCGCGAAACCGGAGCCCAAGGTGGTCAAGCCCGTGGAAGACACGGCCAAACCGGTGAAGGAAGCACCGGAGGAAACCGCCCAGCCCACCACCACGCTCGTCGCCAATATTCCTTCCGATCCCCGCCTTTCCTTTTGGGCCGGCCGCGTAAAGAAGCTGGTGGAAAGAGGCTGGAATCCTCCGGCTGGCATCGAAACCCAAGGCGTCGTGAAAATTGTTGTTGCCTTCAACGTGGCCCGCGATGGAACCGTTTCGGACATTGTCTCTACCCAAAGCTCTGGAAATTCTATGCTGGATGAATTGGCGTTGCGCGTTATCCAACGCCTTGAAAGAACACCACCCATACCGGAAAATTTTCCCAATGATGTGTTGCAGGTAAGTTTTGAATTCCTCTATGGCCAATAGAACGCTCACCTCGGTACGCCCGCCGCTCGGCGGGCTACTCGGTGAGCGAAGCTTCGCTCGTCGAGTAGCCCCTTTGGGGGCGTACCGAGATGAGCGGGCATTCTTCTTTGCCGTATTTTTGTACCTCGCCCCCGTCTTCGCCGCCGATGTGGTGATCACCTCGGAACAAAAAGGCGCTGAGGTCATTTCCCTCGGGTACATCGAATTTTCCTGCGTCAAGGGCGATCCCAATTCGGCGCCCCGATCCCCGGGATTGGTGCTGGTGGACGACCTCGCCTTCAGCGGGCATTTCCGGGTGCAAAGCGCGGCCAAGCTCGATTCGGCCTCTAAGGCCAAGTTCAAGCAGGACGGGGCCCTGGCCTATCTCCAGGGCGAATACGAATTGAACGGCGGCCAATATGAGTTGCGCTGCGAGCTCCTCGACATCGATTCGGGCCAGAACATCCTGAAGAAAAAATACTCCGGCCCCAAGGAGCAGCTCCGGCTGGCGGCCCACCAATTCGCCGACGAAATGGTATCGCAGTTGCTCGGGGAGAAGGGCATCGCGCAAACCCGCATCGTCTACGTGAACAAGCGGCCCGGAGGCAAGGAAATCCTGGTCATGGACTATGACGGGGCCAACGTGCGCGAGGTCAGCCGCAACAAATCCATCAACCTCTGCCCCATCTTCCTGGGCGCCAAGGACAAAATCCTCTTCACCAGCTACGCAGCCGCCATGCCGCAATTCTTCCTGGCCGATTTCACCGCCGCGAAGCCCGCCTGGCAGGTGTACGCCTCCAAGGGCATGCACAGCGCCCCGAGCTACAACCGCATGGATCGGGAAATCGCCTACGCCTCCACCGTGGACGGCAACAGCGAAATCTACCGGCGAACCGTGGAAGGCGGCAAACCCGCGCGCCTCACTTTTTCCGAGAGCATCGACACGTCGCCGAGCTGGTCTCCCAACGGCTACGAAATCGTCTTCATGTCCGACCGGGGCGGCAAGCCCATGCTTTACATCATGGACCGCGACGGCTCCAACCTGCGCCGTATCACCTACGATTTCGACTATTGCGGCTCGCCGGCCTGGTCCCCCAAGGGCGACCGCATCGCTTTCGCGGCCATGGACGAAGGCAACAATTTCAATGTCTTCACCATCTCCCCCGACGGCAAGGACGCGGTCAAGCTGACCACCGGAACCGGCAGCAATGAAAGCCCGGCCTGGAGCCCCGATGGCCGCCATCTCGCCTTCATGTCGACGCGCACGGGAAGCCCCGAAATCTTCTTGATGCACGTCGACGGCAGGGAGCCGCGCCGCATCACTTTCTCGGGGGGAAATTCCATGCCCTCGTGGTCGGACAATTAATTAATTTGAGTAAAAGTTTACCGATGCATTGATTAGGAGATACCGCCATGAAATTCACTTATTGGACCGGATTGGCCCTCGCCGCTTTGCTGGGCTGCGCCAAGAAACCGCCCCCCGCGCCTCCAGCCGAACCCACCCCGCCCACGGTGGAAACCCCGGCGCCCATGCCGGCGGAAACGCCCAAGCCGGACGATGCCGCCATGAAACGGGAGCGCATCCAGGCCCGCATCGCCGAGACCTTCAAGTCCATTTACTTCGAATATGATCAAAGCACGCTCACGGCCGAGGGCAAGTCCATCTGCGAGGCCATCGGCACGCTCATGAAAGAAGTGCCGGAGATCACCGCCCGTATCGAAGGGCATGCGGATGAACGGGGCACGAACGAATACAACCTGGCCCTGGGCGAGCGCCGCTCCCAGGTGGTGAAGCAATACCTCGCCAGCTACGGCATCGAGGCCGGACGCCTGTCGGTGATCAGCTACGGCGAGGAAAAGCCCGCCGTCGACGGTCATGACGAGGCCTCCTGGGCCAAGAACCGCCGCGCCGAATTCACCTCCACCTTCTAGTATTCCAGTATGCGCGTAATCGCGTGGCGCCGGGCCGCTCTCCTTTCTCTTCCGGTGCTGGCGGGGTGCTCCAAAATGACCATGCTCCGCACCCAGGAGCTCCGCAAGGTGCAGGAACAAATCCTCGCCGAGCGCAGGGAAATCGCCGAGGTGCAGAAGTCGGTACTGGACGTCCAGAAATCAGTGGATGATCTGAACCTCAAGCAAGGCGGCAGTTCAAGCAAGATGCGCGCCGACCTCACCAACATGCTTTCGGAATTGGAAACGCAAATCAGCCGCCTGCACGGCGACATCGACGAAACCCAGCATCGCCTGGGACAGGTGGGCCAGAAATTGGATCGCCTGGAACAACGGAAAATCGTCGTGTCCGGTTCCGCCCCCGCCCCCCAAGGGGGCGCGGATACTTCCGTGAATCCCGGAACGGGTACCGCGCCCACGGTGAAGGTGGTGGAAGGCCTGGATCTGGAAAATCTTTTTAATCAAAGCCGCGAGGACTATATCCGGGGAAAATATGACTTGGCCTTCAAGGGTTTCAATACAGTGTACGACAAAGACGCCACCGGGTCCTACAAGGAAGCCGCCGAATACTGGATGGCCGAATGCCTGTGGAAGGGCGACAAGGCCGACAAGGCGGTCGAAATGTACCAGCGCGTACTCAAGGAGTTCCCCAAGGGAGGCAAAACCTGCGCTTCCCGTTTCAAGCTCGGCTTGATCTTCGATCAGAAAAAGGACGAAGGCCGACGCAACGACACCTGGAAGCTTCTTCTCGACGAATGCCCGCAAAGCAATGAGGCCGAACGGGCGCGCGAGCTGATGAAGCCTTGAACGATCCCCTGGAGCCCCGGCGTATCGTGGGCCGCGTGTTCGTGGCCACGCGGCTGGCGCTGTTTCTGGGGGCGCTGGGCTGGCTGTTCCTGAACCGCAATTTCCCGGCCACGATTTTTCTGCTCGGCTCCCTGCTCATGGGAACCTGGGCCTCCTTCAAGATCCGGCACGACGACATCGAGCGGCCTTTCGCCCTGTTCTGGTTCGAACTCGGCGACAAGCTGCTCGTCAACTCCATCTTCCTCGTCCTTTTCCTGCGGCTGCTGTGGACCAAGCTGGAGCCCTTCCCCACCGTCCTTTGCGCCGGGCTCATCGCCCTGACCTTGCGCAACATCTTTTACCTCATTTTCTCCATCACCTTGCTGAAGGAAGGCCGCGCTTTGCCCCTCCGCACCTTTTGGGGCCGGGCCACCAACATCGCCCTGCTCGTCACCGCCATGCTGTACGTCTGGAACGCGGAGCATTATTCGCGCATCGCCATGGTGGTGAGTCTTTTGCTCGTCTTCGCCACCAGCGCGGGTTATCTGTATTTCTATTACCGCCACGAAGCCTCGCGCAAGCCTCTCTCGTTGGCCACCCAGCTCACCTTCAGTCGCATCCTGCTCAGCCCCGTGTTCATCTGGGTGTTCTTCTATGACAACAATCTCGTGTACCAGGACAACCACCTGGTGTTCAAAATCCTGGCGGCGCTGCTGGCCATCTTCTTCGTGGCCAGCGACGGTCTTGACGGGTATCTGGCGCGCAAGCGGGGCGAGGTCACCCAACTCGGAAAATTCCTCGATCCCTACTCCGACAAGATTTCCAACATGACCATTTTCCTCTGCTTCATGGCTTCGGGTTACGCCGCCGTATGGATGGTGGCCGTCATCCTTTTCCGCGAATCCACGGTGGAAACCCTGCGCACGCTGGGCGCGGCCGCCGGCGTCACCATCGACGCGCGCAAAAGCGGCAAATGGAAAACCGCGCTCCAGGGCACGGCCATCATCACCATCCTCGTGCTTGAAATCGTCGACACCTTGCTGATGCGTTACCGCCCCGATTTGCCCTACTGGTCGACGATATGGGCCTATATCCCCTATACCCTCATGTCCGTCGTCACCGTGGTCACCTTGCTTTCCGGCATCGATTATTTCGTGGGGAATCGAAAAGTGCTGGAGCGGTATTTCTAGAAAAAACGCGCTGTCACTGGTTTTTCAGATAGAAACCCCAGGCTTTCCCGGATAATTCACCCTACATTACGCCATATGAGGGTGAGGAATCAAATAG
>JBGPFT010000067.1:0-8529 GCA_041483475.1 Fibrobacteria bacterium
CGTGATCGCGCCCATGCTCAAGCGGTTCTGGGGATATTGAGCGGGGCGGGGAAGGAGTCGCCATGCCTTTTGAAAACCGGCTTTATCAAATCCTCTACCCCAACCAGGCGCTGGTGGCCTCGCAGCTTTCGCCCGGGGATTTCGCCCGGCATTATCTCATCGGTTCCATCCGCCATTACAGCGGCAAGCTGGTGTTCGCCGAAATCGACATCGGCTTCCGCCACCCGTATTTCAACATCGAGGTCATCCTCAAGCATATGGTGCCGCATGCCGACGGCACGCCCAAGCGCACCAAATTCATCTGTTCCTATCGCGTGATGGAGCACATGGATTTCGACGCCATCAAGAATCTGTACCTCACCACCTCCGAGGCCCATGTGCTGGAGCTGAGCCCCGGCCCTTACGACAAGGTGCATCAAAGCGGATTCCTGCGCACCTACGCCGAAATCGCGCCCCTGCTCATGCTGGTGCTGTCGCCGCTCAGCATGCCGGATTTCGGCCGCTACATCACCGAGCCCGGCAACGCCAAGGGCTGTCCCAAGCTGTTCTACACCCAAATCGATCTCAACGTGGAGGAATTCCTCGCCGCTTTCGAGAGCAACCCCTTCACCCAGGCGCCTTTCGTTTTTCTGCATCCTTCCAAGTTGCGCGACGCCATCCTGGGAATGCGCATCGTCCCGGAGAAGAAATCCAAAGGGCTTTCCCTGTTCTGTCCCCTGGATCAGGTTTCCTTCAAGCGCATCCGGCATGGATTCATGTTCACTTCGCAGGACAAGTTCAAATTCTTCCCCATGCCCTCGCTGCACGACATCGAGGAAAAGAATTTCAAGTTCTGGCAGGGGATGTAGGCGTCCCGATAATATGCGGAGGCGACCGAGGAGCCTTTTATGGAAAATCCATCCGGGGTTCCCGGCGTTTTTCAATTCGTTTCCTGGATTTTCGTTTTAGTCGGCGCCGCTTCCTGCTTCATCGGGTATCGGCTCTCAAAGTTCAGAATCGCTTTGGGTTCGATCACGGGTGGCGTCCTGGCAGGGGGCATCGCGCGGTTTTTTTCCCAGGAACCGTGGGTGGTCGGATTGTCCGCGATCCTGGGCGGACTTGCGGGAGCAATGGTTTCCGCCTTTTTTTATTTGTTCGCCGTTTTTTTGCTCGGAGGTTGTCTGGGCGTCCTGGCTGCGCATATACCGCATATGCTGGGCCTGGAAGAGCCCTCCGGGGGAGTGATGGCCGCGTCGTTCATCGCAAGTGGAATCGGAGCCGTCGCCCTTTCGAAAATTCAGCGGCTCGTCGTGATCGCCTCCACCGCTTTTATCGGGGCGGGAGGCATGATCTTCGGTAGCATGGTTTTGACGGCCATAAGAGCCTACGGCAAAAGGGAAAAGGCCGCCAACGTGGTGATGGATAACATATTTGACGGTGCTGCCTGGTGGCATTTGTTTTCGAACGAAGTGCATGCCCACAGAATCGCCATGCTTTTCTCTTGGATGGCGCTGGGGGTCGCGGGAATTCTCGTCCAATATCGATTTTCACCGGGGCGAACGGGCGTGATTGCTCCCGATGGGATGGGCGGCGTCTAAAAACTATACCTCGCCCCAAAACTGCTGGTAACTGTATGAGGCCAGCCGGGAATATTGCCCAATAACAGGCTTACGTTGGGTCGGATCTTCCATTCGAAATCGAGGTTGCCGCCGTACCAGATGAATTTGGATTGGAAGGTTCCGGTGGTGTCGGAACCGTAAAAACTGTCCTTGTGGTATCCCTTCACCACGCCCACCCAATTCTGCCGCCAAATCAAGGTGGGGCCGATGCCGATGCGGAAGACGAAGCGCGGTCCGACGGGCAGGTTGAGGCGGGGGCCCAAATGGAAAAAGCCAGCCCATACGTCGGCGCAATCCTTGTTCAGATCGACAGAGGCCCTAAGCAAGCCATATTTGTGGAAATACCAGTCGAAGTCGGCCTGCGCCCCCAGCAGTATTACCCAATAAGCGCCGTCATCGAGTTGGCGGGGATAACCCTCATTTTCGCCCCCGCCCGGGTGGTAAGTGAGCCCGACGAGTTCCAGATTGGCGCCGAAGCGGTTCGGATACTTGATCATTGGACAAAATGTACTTGCCTCCCCGCCCCTCCCCCTTTTCGGCGACGTATAATATGGGGGTGGAAGGCGACAAGACCGATTACCGGAAATGGCTGGAAGAAATCCCCGCACGCGCGGGTGAAATGCTCCCGAAGCTGCGGGCCTGGTGCGCCATGCCGACGCCTTCTTTGAACGCGGACGGGATCGGGAAATTCGTTTCCCTGCTGATAAGCGAATTCGCGCCTTGGGTGGACACCTCGGAACGCTTGTCCCTGAATCCCTGGGAAACCATCGACGAAAGGGGCGCGCGAATCCGAAAATCCTCGGGACCGGCCTTGCGCTGTTTCCGTCGACTTGAGGCGCCTCTGCGGGTGTTTCTCGGCATCCATACCGATGTGGTTTATGCCGACCTTCCAAATGGAACGGTTCCGGTGCGCGAGGAAAACGGACGGCTTTACGGCGCCGGTGCCGCGGACGCAAAGGGTGGAATCGCCGCATTGCTTTTGGCGCTGCAGGCTTTCGAGCGCTCGCCCTTCGCCGCGAAAATGGGATTCGAAATCCTCCTGAATCCCGACGAGGAATTGGGTTCACCCGGATCGTTGCCGCTTTTGGGGGAGGCTGCGGGCCGGAATCATCTGGGGTTGCTTTTCGAACCCGCGCTTCCCAACGGTGCTCTCGTATCCGCGCGCAAGGGATCCGGGAATTTCACCGCCGTATTGCGGGGGCGAGGAGGCCATGCCGGACGCGATGCGGAGTCGGGGCGCAATTCCCTGCATGGGCTGGCGGAATTCATCATGGCCTTGAACGCTTTCGCCGCCAAGCATCCCGGCATTACCGTCAACGTGGGTCGCATCGACGGCGGCGGGCCGGTGAACCGCATTCCCGATCTCGGCATCGCCCGGTTCAACGTCCGGGTGGAAACCGGGGGGCAGGCGAAAGGCGTGGAAAAATTTTTGGCATCGCAGGCCGCGGAATGGAATGCCCGGGAAGGCTATGCGCTGGAATTCCACGGCGGATTCTCCTCGCCGCCCAAGCCCGTTGAGGGTCGCACCAAGGATTTGCTTGAAGCGACGATCCAATGCGGCCAGGAATTGGGTCTCGCTCTGCAGGCCTCGCCTAGCGGCGGAGTTTGCGATGGGAACAAGTTGGCGGCCTTGGGTCTTCCCAATCTCGACACCTTGGGTCCCGTGGGCGGAAATCTTCACGGCGGCGACGAATGGATGCAGATCGCGTCCTTGGCTGAACGCGCCTCGCTCACGGCGCTGTTGTTGATGAAGTTGGCGGCGGGGGCGATAGCCTTGCCATGAATCCGTTGCAAGCCGAAAATCTCGCCCAAGACCCACGCGTCGCGGAAGCCAAGCGGTTGTTGCGCGCTGCGCTGCTCGATCATCAGCAGCCCTTGACCGGAATCCGTCCGCCCCGCGCGGATCGAAAAACTTCCTATGAACAATCGCTGAAACGCCTCGAGGAAATCCGGGGCAATCCCCTTTATTTTCCTTATCTCGGCAGCGGTTTCGGCCGCGGGCCTTTGGTGGAACTCGCCGACGGCAGCGTGAAATACGACTTCATCACCGGCATCGGCGTGCATTTCCTCGGTCACAGCCATCCCGACCTTTTGGAAGCGGGCGTGGACGCCGCTTTGCAGAACACGGTGATGCAGGGAAATCTCCAACAAAACCGCGACGGCCTGGAACTGATCGATTCGCTGTTGCAAGGCGCCAACCACCTCGGCGGACGTTTCGCCCACGGAATTTTATGCAGCAGCGGCGCCATGGCCAACGAGAACGCCTTGAAAATCGCGCTGCAAAAACGCCATCCGGCTGCGCGCATCCTCGCCTTCAACCACGGTTTCGCCGGCCGTACACTCGCGCTTTCGCAAATCACCGACAAACCCGCCTATCGCGAGGGCCTGCCGTCGACGATAGCCGTGGACTATGTCCCCTTTTTCAATCCCGAAAAGCCGGAGGAAAGCGCCCGTGCGGCGCGGGAAATCCTGCGGGGGCATTTGCGTTCCCATCCCGGCGTGCATGCCGGGATGTTTTTCGAGTTCATCCAAGGCGAAGCCGGGGGTTACGCCGCCGGCAACGCGGAATTTTTCCGGGGCCTGATGGAAGAACTGAAGGCCGCCGGGATTCCCGTAATCGCCGACGAAATCCAAACCTTAGGCCGCACCGGGGAATTGTTCGCCTTCCAATATTTCGGACTCGGCGATTTCGTGGACGTGGTCACTTTGGGCAAGATGACCCAGGCCTGCGCCGCCCTTTACACCGCGGAGATGCGCCCCAAGCCGGGGCTGATCAGCCAGACCTATACCGCTTCCACCTCGGCCATCCGCGCGGGTTTGCACGTCATCAAAACCCTGTTACACCAAGGTTACCTGGGCCCGGAAGGCCGCATCGCCCGGGTGTCGAAACGGTTGCGCGACGGTTTGATCGACTTGGAGCGCCGTCATCCGGAATGGGTGCGAGGGCCTTTCGGCCTGGGGGCCATGATCGCCTTCACCCCTTTCGACGGGAGCGCGGATCGGGTAACCGCCTTGAGCAAAACCTTGTTTGAAATGGGCGTAATCGCCTTCACAGCCGGATCCAATCCCGCGCGGCTGCGCTTTTTGCCGCCCGTGGGCGCGATGGAAAATACCGACATCGACGTGGTTTTGGAAATCCTTGAAAATGCCCTGGAGCGCTGCTCCGAAGGGAAAGGCTAGCCGATGTTTTTCCTCCGCCCCGTCGAGTTACGCGATCTCAAGGCGCTGCTGCGTCTCAGCGCTTCCGCGGGCGTGGGGCTGACGTCGTTGCCGCATGACGAAGCGGTGCTGAAAAACCGCATCGCCGATTCCCTGCGCGGCTTCGCCCGCATGGCGGAAAAGCCCGGCGGCGAAACTTATTTGTTCGTACTCGAAGACGCGCTTACCCACCGGGTCGTGGGTACTTCGGGCATCGTGTCCAAGGTGGGCGGGTTCGATCCCTTTTACGCCTATCGCAGCGAAACCGTAACGCATGCTTCGTCCATGCTCGGGGTGTCGAAGGAGATCCGGGTCCTGAAACTGCTGGAGGAGCACAATGGGCCTTCGGAAATCGGAACCCTGTATCTCGACCCTCGCAGCCGGGGGGGTGCGGCGGGGCGGCTGCTTTCCTTGGGACGCTTTCTGTTCATGGCCGATCACCTGCGTTTCTTCGATCCGACCGTCTTGGCGGAAATGCGCGGCCGCATCGACGCCCGGGGGCAATCGCCTTTCTGGAACGCCATCGGCCGTCACTTTTTCGGCATCGATTTCGAGCGGGCCGATCGCCTGGTGATGAAGGACAAGCGCTTCATCGCCGAGCTGATGCCGCGCCATCCCCTGTACATCCCACTTCTGCCCCGATCCGCGCAGGCGGTGATCGGGCAGGTGCATCCCCACACCGTTCCCGCCTTGCGCATGCTGCAAGGGGAAGGCTTCGCGCCCACGGGCATGGTCGACATTTTCGAAGGCGGGCCCATCGTCAGTTGCGCCGTTGTGCAAATCCGCGCCGTGCGGGAAAGCCGGATTCGGATCGTGCATGAAATCACGCCGCGATCTATCGACGCCGAGGCCCATCTCCTTTCCAACACCCGGGCCAAAGGATTCCGCGCCTGCGCGGCCCCGTTCCGACTCGTTTCGGAAAAGGGAATTCAAATAGATCGGATCTCCGCGCGCACGCTTCAGGTGGAAGAAGGCGATTCCGTGCGGTCGGTGGCGTTGAGGCCGAACGCCGACACGGGGAAAGAATGATATGGCGGATATAAACGCAGCCGTGGCTTCCGCCCGCGCGGCCTCCGGATTCTGGTCCCATCGCCCGCTTCAGGTTCGGGAGGGAATCCTCAAAGCGTTTCAGGAAGCCACACGAAAATCCAGGGAACCTCTGGCGCGGATGATTTCTCGCGAGACGGGAAAACCCTTTTGGGAATCTCGACAGGAAGTGGATTCCCTGATCGCCAAGGTGGACAATTCCATCGCGGCCCAGGCGGAGCGCGCAGCGGGGAAAGATGTCGTCTTCGCCGATCATCGCGGCATTCTTCGTTATCGACCGCATGGCGTACTCGCTGTATTGGGGCCTTTCAACCTCCCGGCCCATCTGCCCCACAGTCACCTCATCCCCGCTTTGTTGGCTGGAAACACGGTGGTGTTCAAGCCCAGCGAATTCGCTCCGGGCGTGGGCGAATTATGCGCGGAATTGTGGCGGAAGGCGGGCTTGCCTCCCGGCGTTCTCAACCTCGTTCAAGGCGGGCGCGACGTGGGCAAAACCCTGGCGCTGCATCCGGACCTCGATGGCCTGCTGTTCACCGGGAGCCATCGCGCGGGCTTGGCCTTAAGCCGCATCTTCGCGGAAAAGCCGGGAAAAATCCTGGCGCTGGAATTGGGGGGCAACAACCCGCTGGTGGTTTGGGAGCCGGCGGACGCCGAAGCCGCCGCCGAAACCATCGTCCAGTCCGCCTATATCACTTCGGGGCAGCGCTGCTCCTGCGCCCGCCGCCTCATTCTGCCGGAGGGGGAAGCGGGTGATGCGGTCATTTCCGCCTTGATCGACCGTATCCGTCGTGTTACTGTGGGCGCCTGCACCGATGAACCGGAACCTTTCATGGGTCCCGTGATCCACGCCGCGGCTGCGGAAGCCATGCTCGCGGCCCAGGAAAATTTGGTTGCGACGGGGGCCAAGATTTTGAGGCACCTGGAACGCTGCGCCGACTTTCCCGCTTTGCTTTCTCCCGGACTCCTGGATGTGACCAGCGTCCGAAACCGCCCGGACGAGGAATTCTTCGGTCCCTTGCTCCAAGTCTTGCGCGTACCGGATTTCGAAGCCGCCATTTCCGAGGCGAACAACACCCGCTTCGGTCTGGCCGCCGGTTTGATCAGCGCCCGGCGGGATCTATGGAACCGTTTTCGCGTCGAAATTCGCGCCGGCGTGGTGAACTGGAACCGGCCCACCACCGGCGCCAGCGGCAGGCTCCCTTTCGGAGGGCTCGGGGACAGCGGGAATCTCCGCCCCGGCGGATGGTTCGCTGTCGATTATTGCCAGGCCCCGGTGTCCAACTTGGAACCGGAACCCTAAACCGACCAATCCTCCGCGGTCAGGCCGGGAATGCGGCTGAACTCGCGCGTGTGATGGGTCACCAAAATTGCGTTATGGGCCAAGACGGTGGCGGCAACGATGAGATCGTTCGGGCCCAGGGCCCTTCCGGTCTTCTCCGCGTCCGCCCGCAGGCGCGCATGCACTAACGCTTCCGCATCTCCGAAGGGAATCAATGCAAGCGGTTTGAGAAATTTTTCCAGCGCGGCCAAAACCTTGTCCCGGGAACTGCTTTTGATGGCGCCCCAAAAAAGTTCGGACTTGACCATCGCGGGAATCCCGATCAAGCTTGGACCGTGGGAAAGAAACCGTTCCTTGATTTTCGGGTAAGTCCCCTTCAAGGCGTAAATGCAGGTATTGGCGTCGAGCAGGAACATTCAGAGCTTTTCCCGATCCGCGTCCGAACCGTGGAGAAGCTCCGGGGCTTCCTGAAAATCGACGCCGTAAAGGGATCCGAAAGCGTCGAAATATCCGGGAGGCCATTCATGCGCCAACGACGCGCGGACCCGCTCCTTCACCCATTTGGATACGGAAGTTCCCCTTTGTCTTGAGGCTTCCTCTATATCGCGCACGGTGTCGTCATCGAGGTAGATGGTCATCTGGGCCATGGGCTTATAATAACAATTATATGTCCACTTATATTTGTTTTTAATTAAAAAATAAAGGATTTTAAGCAAAAAGCATGGAAAAACGATTTGAAAGCAACGTGGACGCTTTAGTGGGGCCTACGCATAACTATGTCGGAATGGGCTTGGGAAATAAGGCATCGAATCGCAATCGCGGCCGTATTTCCAATCCCAGGGCCGCAGCGTTACAGGGTTTGGAGAAGATGCGGCGGCTGCACGAATTGGGCATCCGGCAAATCGTCATGCCTCCGGCTCCCCGCCCCGATCTCGGGTTTTTGCGGGGAATGGGATTTACCGGAAACGATGCGCGGGTAATCGAGATGGCCGCGAAAACGAATCCGGACTTGCTCGCGATTGCCTACAGCGCCTCCTCGATGTGGGCGGCCAATGCGGCCACTATATGCCCTTCGGTTGACGCTACGGACGGCCATGTTCACTTCACACCCGCCAATCTTTCCAGCCAGCCGCATCGAGGTCTGGAAACCGCGTTCACCGCGCGTTGTTTGCGAGCCATTTTTCCGTCGGGGCAATGTTTTGTCCACCAAGATCCGTTGCCATCGTTCTTGGGCGACGAGGGCGCGGCCAATCACACCCGGTTTTCCGGTTCGGACCTGGACTGCGGCGTCCATTTATTCGTGCATGGCGGAAGGCAAAGCCGCCAGGCTTCCGAGGCGGTGGCAAGACTGCATGGAATCCCACAAAGCGCGATCGTGTTCGCCGCCCAATCCCCCGAAGCCGTGGC
>JBGPFT010000068.1:0-8517 GCA_041483475.1 Fibrobacteria bacterium
CCCGATAAACCGTGGCGAAACGACGAAATTACGGGATGTGGACACCATTCGCGGGTGGTACAGGACACAATTTTCTATCTTGCTTCCCTCGACGACAAATTTTCCCCAAATTCGGGAACCAATGATTTTTCTCTGCACACTATTCAGCCTCATCCTGATCCGGCGTCAAGAGCCGGCGAGGGAGATGTCGGCTCCAAACGAAAGGTTTACACTCCTATGGGACAACCCAATCGCGGCACTGCCCGCCAAAAGCGGGAAATACTCATCAATGTACGGCCCTATGAAAAGCGCATCGCCATTTTGGAAGAAGGCCGCCTCGGCGAAGTCTTTTACGAGCGCCCCGATTCCAACCGACTCGTAGGCAACATCTACAAGGGCGTGGTCAACGCCGTATTGCCGGGACTCCAAGCCGCTTTCGTGGATTTGGGCCTGGAAAAATCCGGTTTCCTTCACGTCGAAGACGTCGAAGGACGACCCATGCTCGACGACATGGACGATGACGAGGAGGAAGGCGCCCCGCATTCCGGCGGCCATTCCCGCGAGGAACCCAGCGGCAAACCCATCGATCAGCTGCTCAAGGTGGGCCAGGAAGTGCTGGTCCAGGTGACCAAGGAGCCCATCGGCACCAAGGGGCCTCGCCTGACGGCCCATCTTTCCTTCGCCGGACCTTTCCTGGTATGCATGCCCGGCGCCAATTTCGTCGGCATCAGCAAACGGGCGCGCGATCCCCAGAACCGGCGCGCCCTGCAACGCCTGATCCGCTCGCTCAAGTCCCCGGATTGCGGCTACATCGTCCGCACCAACGGACTCAACGAAAGCGAAGCCGAATTCGCCACCCAGATGAAAATCCTGGAAGGAAAATGGGAGCAATGCAAGCATAAGGCCGCCGAAGTCACCGCGCCCTCCTTGGTGCATTTGGAAAGCGATTCCAGCGAAACCGCCTTGCGCGACTATTTCTCCGAGGACGTGGACGCCGTCTGGATCGACGACAAGGACGAATGCAACGCCGTGGTGGGCTATCTCAAGGTGCTTTCGCCCGACAAGATGGGCAAGGTGAAGCTGTACACCGGCGACCTCTCCCTGTTCGATCATTTCGGCATCGAGGAGGAATTGGAAAAAACCTTCTCCCGCAAGGTGCCGCTCAAGCGCGGCGGATACCTGCTCGTCGATCGCGCCGAAGCCCTCACCGCCATCGACGTGAACACCGGCGGCAAGGTGCGGGGCCACAGCCAGGCCAAGAACATCGTGGAAACCAACGTCGACGCGGCCTGGGAAATCGCCAAGCAATTGCGGCTGCGCGATCTGGGCGGACTCATCGTCATCGATTTCATCGACATGGAATCCAACGAGGATCAGGAAACGGTGACCAAGGAGTTCAAGAAGGCCATCCGCCAGGATAAGGCTCCCATCTCCTTCTCCCCCCTGTCCCAATTCGGCCTGATGGAAATCACCCGCAAGCGCGTGCGCCCCGACGCCGTGCAGGAGACGACCTTGGAATGCCCCACCTGCAAAGGCGCCGGCTATATCCCCTCGCGCGAGTCGGTGTTGGCGGCCATCGACCGTTGGTTGCGCCGTTTCCGCGCCAAAAAGGGCGAGTCCGAGATTTCCCTGGCCTTGAACCCGCAAATGATCGATTTCCTGGTGGACAACCGCGCCGGAGCCTTCAAATACCTGGAACAGGCGCATAAGACCAAAATCCAGTTGATGGAGGACGAGGATTCCAACCTCGACGAATTCCGGGTGTTTTCCGGAAAAACCGGGGACGAGCTGCAGATCGTGGCGGGTTAGTCCCGGACAGATATATTTTCCCACGCGAAAGTGGCGGAATTGGCAGACGCGCTGGACTTAGAATCCAGTACTTCGGTGTGGGGGTTCGAATCCCCCCTTTCGCACCCAGGCGTTCCGTGCGAATCCGGTTTTCCTGAAACGAGAAAGGCGAAAACGTGAAAGCGACTTTGACGAAACCCAGTGCCACGGAGCGCGTACTCGAAATCGAATTGCCGCGGGAGCGATTGGAAAAAATATTCGAGGATAAGCTGAAGAAATACGGACGGGAGATCCGCGTCAACGGCTTCCGGCCCGGCAACGTTCCCAGGCAGGTCATCCTGTCCCGCTACAAGGAGCCCATCACGGCCGAGGCGCTGGAGGCCTTGGTAGACGAGGCCGTGCGCGAGGCTTGCAAGGAGCATGCGCTGGAACCCGTGGGTCCGGGCAAAGTGGAAAAGCTCGACAACGTGGAAGGCAAACCCATTTTCGTCAAGGCCTTGCTCGAGGTGGATCCTCCGGTGGAACTAAAAGAATACCGCTTCGACATCCCCGTGAATCCGGCTCCGGTGTCGGAAGCGGCGGTGGAGAATCAATTGCAGGGCTTTCGCCGGCAAATGGCGCAGGAAACCGCCGTGGACAGGCTCTCGCAATCGGGCGACGTGGTGGCGTCCCGCTATCTTCGCATCCAAATCGAAGGACGGGAGCAACCGTTACCGCAGCATCCGGTGTTCCGCGTCGAGCTGGGCCAAGGCGGCATTCCGGAGTTGGACAAGGCCTTGACGGGCGTGAAGGCGGGCGAAACCAGGGACGCCGCTTTCAAATTCCCCGCGGATTACGCCAACCCCGCCTTGGCAGGAAAACCCTCGGCCTACACCTTGGCCATCGAGCAGGTATTGGAAGTGAAGCTGCCGGAGTTGGACGACGACTTGGCCAAAATTTTGGCCCATGAGTCCCTCGCGGCCATGCGCGTCCATCTCAAGTCCAGGATGGAAGCGGCGGAATTGCAAAAGGCCAAAGAAAGCGCCTGGGACGAAGCCATCGGCCGATTGTTGTCGGGTCATGCGCTGGAAGTCCCGAAAATCCGCATCCGCAACTATGTCCTTCATCGCCTGGAGGAAATGGGGCATCACCATACCCCCGAAGAGGAACGCGCCCACGATCACGGCGATTTGGAACGCGAGGCCCAAATGCAAATCCGTCGCTGGCGCCTGCTCGACGCCATCGCGGCCAAGGAAAACATCAAGCCCGCGCAGGAGGAAGTGGACGCGCGCATCCGCCGCATGGCCGAACGCTATGGCGCGAAGTTCGAGGAGCTGAAGGCGAGCCTGCGCAAAAGCGGAAAGATCCTGGATTTGCGGGAGGAAGTGAAGGCGGAGAAGACGTTGGATTTCGTGATCGGGTACAAAGCGGCAATCTAGTGCCGACACGTTTCAGAACGCAACACCATGGCCTTCGGCATGGCCCATAGGCTATATTGAAAGGCAAAACAAAAGAGGCTGCATGTACATCCCCACCGTCATCGAAACCACCGGCCGCTCCGAGCGGGTTTACGACATCTATTCGCGCCTGCTCAAGGAGCGCATCATTTTCCTGGGCTACGAGATCAACGACACGGTGGCCAACACCGTGGTGGCCCAAATACTCTTCCTCGAATACGAGGATCCGGATAAGGACATTCTGATCTACATCAACTCCCCCGGCGGACTGGTCACGGCGGGCCTGGCGATTTACGACGTCATCAAATACGTCAAGCCCGACGTGCAAACCATATGCGTGGGATCCGCGTTCAGCATGGGGGCCCTTTTGCTCGCGGCGGGAACCAAGGGCAAGCGCTTCATCCTCCCGCACGGGAAGGTGATGCTGCATCAGCCCAGCGGCGGCGCCGGGGGCCAAAGCTCCGACATCCAAATCCACGCCAAGGAAATCGTGAAGACCAAGAAGGAGCTCAACCGCATCCTGGTGGAATGCACGGGCAAAAGCGAAGAACAAATCGACAAGGATACCGACCGCGATCTCTACATGAACGCCCAGGAGGCCATGGCCTACGGCATCGTGGACGAGATATTTAACCCCGGTATCCGTAAGAAAAAGGATAAGTCCATCGCATGAACCGTCCTGTCGGACCTCTTTACGGGACGCCGCGCTGTTCCTTTTGCGGCAAGAACGGGGAGCAGGTCCGCAAGCTCATTACCGGCCCCGCCGTGCATATCTGCAATGAATGCGTGGCGATGTGCAATGAAATCCTGGCGGACGACGGCCGTAAAACCCCCGAAGCCGCGGCCACGATAGCGCTGCCCACTCCCGCCGAGATCAAGCAGCATCTCGACGAACACGTCATCGGCCAGGACTACGCCAAGACGGCCCTGGCGGTGGCCGTATACAACCATTACAAGCGCATCGCCCAGAAAAAAAATTCCGACGGCGTCGAAATCGAAAAAGCGAACATCCTATTTCTCGGACCCACCGGTTCGGGCAAGACTTTGCTGGCCCAGACCATCGCCAAACTCCTCAAAGTGCCCTTCACCATCGTCGACGCCACCATCCTCACCGAGGCCGGCTATGTGGGCGAAGACGTGGAGAACATCATCGTGCGCCTGCTCCAGTCCGCAGATTATGACGTGGAATCGGCGGAGAAGGGCATCGTCTACATCGACGAGGTGGATAAGATCTCCCGCAAAAGCGCCAACCCTTCCATCACGCGCGACGTGTCGGGCGAGGGCGTGCAGCAGGGCCTGCTCAAGCTGCTGGAAGGCACCCTGGCCGCCGTGCCGCCCAAAGGGGGACGCAAGCACCCGGAGCAGAACTTGGTCCAGATCAACACGCGCAACATCCTTTTCATCTGCGGCGGGGCCTTCGAGGGCCTCGACAAAATCGTCGAGCGCCGTACGCGCGAAAGCGGCATCGGCTTCACGGCCTCCATCGTGTCGAAACGCGACCGCGACCTGGGCGCCATCCTGCGCAAAACCGAGCCCGACGATTTGATCCAGTTCGGCCTCATCCCCGAGTTGGTGGGACGGCTTCCCATGCTGGCCGTGCTCGAGGAACTTCCGCGGAAAGCGCTGCTGCGCATCCTCACCGAGCCCAAGAACGCCCTAGTCAAGCAATACGTCAAGCTTTTTGAAATGGACGACATCGTCTTGAAATTCCAACCCGAGGCGCTGGAAGCGGTGGTCGATTTGGCCATCGGCCGCAAAACCGGCGCCCGGGGCCTGCGCGCGGTGATGGAAAACGTGCTTTTGCCCTTCATGTTCGACATGCCCTCGCGCGGCGACGTGGCCGAATGCCTGATTACCCGCGAAACCGTGGAAAGCGGACGCGAACCGCTGACGGTGCTGCGCAAGGGCGCCAAGAAGAAGACAGCGTAGTCTCCTCATTCCTTGCGGGAGGAAGTTGTTTTAACTTATGGGAATATGCGACGGATTTTTCCTAACCTGGCGACGGCGATGCTCCTGGGATGTGCGGGCACACCCCCTTCCCCCGCTCCCCCCGCGGAAAAGCAAACAGAAACACGGGAGCCGGATGCCGCAATTTCTCCCGCACCCGCCCCGGCAAAAAGCCCTGGTCGGACGTTCTCCCCGCCCACCGAATTGGATCGCCTGTTGGATGCCCATCCACTCGCGCTCCCGACCGTAAAACCGGCGACGGCTCCAGCTCCAGATACGACCGTCGCAAAGCCCCCGGACGGGGAAAAACCCGCGAAAGAAGGAACCGAAACCGTTTTCCAAATCCAGGTGGACGCCTTGTCGGACATCGACGCCGCCCAAGCCCGCAAAGCCGTGCTGGAAGCCAAACTGGAAGTGAGGATCGACATGATCTTCGACGCGCCGTACTACAAACTGCGCTTCGGCAGCTTCGCCACCCGACGCGAAGCCGAGGACAAACTGGTGGAATTGGCGGGGAAGAATTTACAGGGGTTTATCGTGAGGCAATAACCTCACCCCCAGCCCCTCTCCACGCTTAAAGGCGTAGAGAGGGGGGGTCACTTCCCGTCTTTTTCTCTTTCCGAAAGAAACATTTTTAAGAAACGGAGAGAAGACTTTTCTACTCCCCCTCTCCATTCCTTTAACGAATGGAGAGGGGGTCGGGGGGTGAGGATTCTGGAAATTCCCCGCGGAATACCTCGACCGCGTTGCCGGTCATCAGCACCGAACCTTCGCCGGAATATTCGAGCAATAAATCGCCGCCGGTAAGATGCACGTTGATCCGCCTGCCGGTAAGGCCGAGGCGGCGACCTATGACCGCCACCGCGCAAGCGCCCGTTCCGCAAGCCCAGGTCTCGCCCGCGCCCCGCTCCCAGGTGCGCTGGACGACTTCCTCCGGGGAAACGATTTGCACGAATTCCACGTTGACGCGCCGGGGAAACCAAGCGTGCGTTTCGATCAGGGGCCCGATTTGCTCCACGGGATGGCGTTTGACGTCTTCCACATAGATGACGCAATGGGGATTGCCCATGGACACGGCGTTGATCTCGTATCTCCGTCCCGCCACATCCAGCATCTTTCGCAATACCTCAGGCTCGTCGAATAGGGTGGGGATTTCCCGGCCTCGGAATATGGGCTCTCCCATGTCGATCCGGACGCTTTCCGCCCTCCCGGCCGCGTCGCGGCCCATGATGCGCGCCGACCGCCAGCCGGCCCCGGTCATAAGCTTCAGTTCGTCCTGGCCCGGGGCATAGGTATCGTGCACGTACTTGGCCACGCAGCGCAGGCCGTTGCCGCACATTTCGGAAAGCGACCCGTCGGCGTTGTACATCTCCATTTCCGCGTCGCCCCCGGGATGCGGCTTGATGAGGATGAGTCCGTCGGATCCAATGCCGAAGCGTCGATGCGACACCTTCTCCGCCAAGGCGGACGGATTCGTCACCGATTCACGGAATGCGTCCACGTAGACGTAGTCGTTACCGGCCCCTTGCATCTTGATGAAACGCATCCATCACCTCTAAAAATTCGAACGAAGGTAAAAGTTACATTGCGTTAAACCCCAATGCCCACGCCACTTTCCACTTCCCTCCGTCGCGCCTTGTGCCTTGCGATGCTTCCCTGTGCCGCGGCCGCCGTCCCCATCGAACCCGATCATCCGGTATACGACTTCCTGCAACGCCTGGAGATCCAGGGCTTGGCTCCCGCGGGATTCGGCGGCGTGCGACCCTGGGACAGCCGGGATATACTATCGCGTCTCGAAGCCGCCTTCGCGCATGAGGCGGAATTACGGCCCTGGGACAGGAACCGCCTGCGCTCCTTCCTGGAGGAGTTCTCCCCGGAGCGGCGGCGCGCCGCGACGCGCCTGCACGTGGAAAATGAACGCCTGGCCGCCTTCGCGGGGGCAACCTATTACACCGGAGGCGTTTGGCGGGATTCCCTGCCGAAATCCCAGCGCTTCGCTTTCGGCAGCCTTACCCCCTGGATCGAGGCCGATTATCGGGATCGCCTGTACGCCGTCTCCTCGGCCACGGTGGGCATGGAGCGTGATCACTTGGCGCGTTTCACCGAAACCTATGACCCCCAGCGTGGGATGCCGTACAATACCAACCGCGAGGGCAAGAACGGCATCCCCCAGAACGTCAGCACCTTCGACGGATTCCGCGCCCTATTCGGATACGGGGACGGGACCTTGCGCGTCGAGGCCGGCCAGGATTGGAACCGATTCGGCCCGGGGCATTGGCAGACGGCGACGCTGGGCACGCATGGATATATCTGGGCGCAGGATTCGCTCCCCCGATCCGACTCCGTGGGGTTTCTGGGCGCGAACCAGCCGGAGAAATTCCGCCGGGGCTATCGCTTCCCGGGTGAGAGCGCGCCCATGCCCCAACTCCGGCTTTCTGTGCAGGGAAAAAATTTCACCTATGTGAAGATCGTGGCCCAACGCGACGGCATTTTGTCGCGCTCCGTCACGGTGATCAGCCATCGGCTGGTCGTGCGACCATTTCCTTCCCTGGTCCTGGGCGGCACCGAAATCGCGGCGTTGGGCGGGCGCATCCCGGATCTGGCCTACTGGCTTCCGTTGGTGCCGCTTAAATTCCAGGAACACAATGGGCGTGGACGCGATAACATCGCCATGGCCTTCGATGCGGAATGGACATGGCGGGAGCATGGAAGATTTTACGGGGAACTTTTTTTGGACGATTTCAGCGGCCCCCCGTTGGATTATTGGGGCAACAAGCTTGCCTACACCTTGGGAGTGGAATGGGAAAACCCGTTCCGCCTTCCCGCCGTTTGGCGCGCCGAATTCGCCGAAGTGGACCCTTGGGTGTTCACCCACCATCTTCACGACACCCAGCTCCAGCATTCCGGGGCTTTGCTGGGAAGCCGATTGCCGGCCAATGCCCTGGCTTTGTGGACCGAAGCGGTTTTCCCGCTTCCCAAAGACGTCGAAGCGTCGGTGCAATGGTTTTCACGCTTGCGCGACTTGCGGTCGCGGGGAAGCTCCCCGTTCGACGTTTTCGACCCGAGTTCCGATTCCAAGACCAAACTTTTCCTCGCCGATTCCGCCGTGGAAACCCGCCACGAAGGGAACATCATTTTATCCTGGGCCTGGCGCCGCACTCTGAACTTGCGGGCGGGAGGCGGCTTCATCTGGGTCACCGACTGGAAAGGCCAGTCCGGGCGGAATCTGGTTTCGCCGCAGATTCAGGGTGAAATTTATCTGCGGTATTGATGCGGCGTGGTAGGGGGAAGCCCCGGCGTTGCCCCACCAACCCGAAAAGGTATTTTAGACCACCCCCAAGAACAGAATTTGCAACCCCTTATTAAG